>NZ_DAOKYH010000026.1:0-31997 GCF_035323175.1 Dysgonomonas sp.
TGTAATTTTGTAGCTTCATTTCGACAGCTATTTAATTATGAATTATAAAAAGGTCAAGCTAAAGCCTAAAAAAGAAGAATCGCTTAAGCGTTTTCATCCTTGGATATTCTCGGGAGCAGTACAGTCTAAAGATGAAAGTCTTGCAGAAGGAGAAGTCGTTAACGTATATACAATCAACGATGAATTTATTGCTGTCGGTCATTATCAGATTGGGAGTATAGAGGTTCGGGTATTATCTTTTGAAGAAGAAGATATTGATCTTGATTTCTGGAAGAAGCGTTTGTCTTCGGCTTTGGAATTGAGGAAATCAATAGGCTTATTATCTGATAATAATAATTCATATCGCCTTGTACATGGAGAAGGGGATCTTCTTCCCGGTCTTATTATAGATGTTTATGCCGAAACGGCTGTTATTCAGTCTCATTCGGTAGGAATGCACGAGTCACGTCTGATGATCTGTGATGCATTGAAGGCCGTGTTAGGAGATAATCTGAAAAATGTATATTACAAATCGGAAACCACCTTGCCATACAAAGCCAATCTGGGAGCAGAAAATGAATATCTGGACAAAGGTGATTCTGTCAACGAAATAGCACTTGAGAATGGTTTGAAGTTTTATCCTGACTGGGTAAAAGGGCAGAAGACCGGTTTCTTTGTCGATCAGCGAGATAATAGAGCATTGCTCGAAAAGTATTCAAAAGGCCGGTCTGTACTAAATATGTTTTGTTATACAGGAGGGTTCTCTTTCTATGCTTTGCGTGGCGGTGCAAATCTGGTTCACTCGGTGGATAGCTCATCTAAGGCAATTATGTTGACGAATAGGAATGTGGAACTGAATTTCCCCGATGATAAACGACATGAGGCTTTTGCCGAAGATGCATTCAAGTTTTTGGGCGGTATCAATAAAGGAGACTATGATCTTATCATACTTGACCCTCCGGCTTTTGCAAAACACAGAGGAGCTATAAAAAATGCATTGCAAGGTTACAAGCGTTTAAATGCTGCCGCATTCGAAAAAGTAGCACCCGGAGGTATTGTGTTTACTTTTTCCTGTTCGCAGGTTATCAGTAAAGACGCTTTCCGTTTGGCTGTATTCAGTGCTGCTGCTTTATCGGGTCGTAGTGTGAGAATATTACACCAGTTAAGTCAGCCCGCCGATCATCCGATCAATATCTATCATCCTGAAGGCGAATACCTGAAAGGATTGGTATTATATGTAGAGTGATTGGTTTTAGCCGGTTCATTATTCTGGCTTCAAATTATCTTATATAGAGAGAAGTAGGCTGAAAAGAAGAAGCGAAAAAGTAACAATTTGAAATAGATTAAGAAGTGTCACTTTTGTCACCTTTTAATGTTTAATATTTTGATTGTTATGTATTTGTGAATATTTCATTTTGTCACTTTTTGTCACCTGATTGATAGAAATAAAGAGTTATCTACATAAAATGTTAAATAACGAATTTAACGATATAATAAAAAAGAAATTTTCGGGAGAAATATTTGACACTATCTCGCGTGTAGCAGATGAGATGAATCTTGAATGCTACGCTATAGGCGGTTATGTACGTGATATATTTCTACGTCGTGCATCCAAAGATATAGATATTGTTACTATAGGTAAGGGTATCGAGCTGGCAGAGGCTGTTACGAAGGCTCTGGGGCGGAAAGCAAAACTTTCGGTTTTTAAGAACTTTGGTACAGCACAGATTAAGTACAAAGATACGGAGATAGAATTTGTTGGGGCACGCAAGGAGTCTTATAATAGAGACTCGCGCAAACCGATTGTAGAGGATGGTACGCTCGAAGATGATCAGAATCGTAGAGATTTTACAATAAATGCGTTAGCGGTTTGTCTTAATAAAGATCGTTTTGGAGAATTGCTAGACCCTTTCGGTGGGCTCAAAGATATGGATAGTCTGACTATTCGTACTCCGCTCGATCCTGATATTACATTCAGCGACGACCCTCTGAGGATGCTCAGGGCAATACGTTTTTCTTCACAACTAGGTTTTGATATAGAACCTAAAACCTTTGATGCAATCAGCAGAAATAAGGATCGTATAGAGATCATATCAAGAGAGCGCATAATCGATGAGGTGAATAAAATAGTACTTTCGCCTAAGCCTTCGGTTGGTTTTCTTCAACTCGATCAGACTGGATTACTTTCTATTATCTTCCCTGAATTAGTGGCTTTGAAAGGTGCTGAAACAAAAGAAGGGGTAGGACATAAGGATAATTTTTATCATACCTTGGTCGTCTTAGATAATATTTCGAAGAAAACAGATAATCTCTGGCTCCGATGGTCGGCTATCCTTCATGATATTGCCAAGCCTGCAACCAAACGCTGGGACAATAAATTCGGTTGGACTTTTCACAATCATAACTTCATAGGCGAGAAGATGATTCCGGGAATCTTTAGACGGATGAAGCTCCCATTGAATGAAAAGATGAAATATGTGCAAAAAATGGTTACTTTGCATATGCGTCCTCAGGTATTGGTAGACGAGGAAATTTCTGATTCAGCCATCCGTCGTTTGCTTTTCGAGGCAGGTGACGATATTGATGATCTGATGACATTATGTGAAGCTGATATTACATCAAAGAATCCCGATAAGGTTCGTCGTTACCTTCGTAATTTTGAGATTGTACGTCAGAAGCTAAGAGATATAGAAGAGAAAGATCAGGTGCGTAATTTTCAACCACCGATCAAGGGTGAAGAAATAATGGAAATGTTCGGTCTTGGGCCCGGAGTGGAAGTGGGACGGCTCAAGGCATCCATCAAAGATGCTATCTTAGATGGGATGATCCCCAATGAATATGACGCTGCTTACAATTATTTGATAGAGAAAGCGAAAAAGATAGGGTTGAAGCCGAAAAGTGATAATGTAAGATGAAAAAAGGAGTTCTTATATTTGTTGTTTTTTTAGCTTGTTGTGCCGCTGTGCAAGCTCAAAAATCAGCTTTAATAATAGACCTCGCTCATAGATATAAATTAGATTATGCCAATTGGGGAATAGGGCTGCAGTATAAGTACAGTTTACCCGCTAATTTTAGAGTAGCTGGAGATTGGGTGGCTTATTTTCCTGATAATAGTAATTCCGGCCTCGATGTTGGAGTAAATTTACAGTATCAATTGCGTATATATAATAATCTTTCTATATATCCTTTTATTGGGGGTGTGATATCCAATCACTTATTCTCAGGAATCCCTAATTCTGTGAAACAGACCGGATTTTGTCTTAGTTTTGGTGTAGGTGCTGAGTATAATGTAAGCAAGAATGGATTTGTAAATTTTGATTATAGATATAATCTGATAGATAAAGAGAAATATACAGGGTATACGGATTATAGTCTGATACGTTTAGGCTACGGATTCCGGTTCTAAAATTATAGATAAAGAAATTATGACAATAAAATCAATTGTAGTTGTGGTTGACGAAGCAAATGCCATCGGTAAAAATAATGACCTGCTTTGCCATTTGCCGAATGATCTAAAGCATTTTAAGGCTATCACTGCGGGTTATCCGGTTATAATGGGGCGTCGAACGTTTGAGTCGTTGCCTAAAGGTGCGTTGCCCAACAGAAGGAATATCGTGATAACTAATAATAAGGATTTACAATTCGATCGCTGCGAAATGGTTTCATCTATCGATGAGGCAATCGAGCTTTGTAAAGGCGAACAAGAGATCTTTTTTATTGGAGGAGGAACCATATACAAGAAAGCAATTGATTTTGCAGACAGGCTTTATCTGACTCGTATTCATCATCAGTTTGAAGGAGCGGATACCTTCTTCCCCGAAATAAAACAGGAAGAGTGGAAGGAGCTATCGCGAGAAGATCATGATACAGATGAGAAACATAAATACAGATACAGTTTCATCAATTTAGAGAAAATAAAACGTTAATATACTTGCTTATATTAAATAAACATCCTATTTTTGCAACCCGAATATCTGGAAGATAATTGAAATTATAACAGAAAATAATATATAGCAATGAAAAGAACTTTTCAACCATCAAACAGAAAGAGAAAAAACAAACATGGTTTTCGCTCTAGAATGGCTACTGCAAACGGACGCAGAGTACTTGCTTCACGCAGAGCAAAAGGAAGAGCTAAACTAACTGTCTCTGACGAATACAGCAAATAAGATCTTTTAAAGGCATTTTGCTAAAGATATACAAGGTAAGAATTATTATAATTCTTACTTTTGTTTTTTATATAAGCCTCACTTTGTATGAATTGGTTCGACTTGCTTGTAATTATATTGATTGGGATAACCCTCGTTAAGGGGTTCTTTTCGGGGCTTGTTATGCAAATAGCATCATTAGCTGGATTGATATTAGGGGCGGTTTTTGCGGGTCAGTTGTCAGGCTTTATAGCTCCCAAGTTGATAAAGCTAACCGAGGCATCCCCTCACATTATCGGGCCATTATCTTATATTGTGGCCTTTCTGCTTATTATAGTGGCGTTGTTTTTTGCGGGGAAGTTACTCGAGTCATTTGTAGAAGCCATAAAAATGAGTGCTCTCAATCGGCTGGCCGGAGCTTTATTTTGTTGTGCTAAATGGCTTGTAGTATTCAGTATTGTGATAAACCTTGTTGTTGAATTAGACCAAAATAGACATCTGATTAAAGAGGATGTGCGTGAGAATGCCTATTCTTATCCTACTGTTATCAACATTGCCAGAGCAGTAATTCCTTACTTGCGATTTGACTGGGTAAAAGACTTGAAAGAAGAGGCTGCTACCCATATTAAAGACAAGGGCATTGCTATTTAGATATACTATTTCTTAGCAAGGATTCCAGATGTTTGATGCTCATGAAATAAGTGATATATAATACCATCCGATAGTCCTATCTTCGGAACGAATATTTCATTGACTTTACAAATCTTACTAATCGATAAGAATATCTTCAAAGCAGGAACAATAACGTCAGCACGGTAAGTATTAAGCTTATAAGACTGAATCCGCTCTTCATAACTCAACGATTTTAGGTTGTCATAGAGTTTCTTCAGTTCGTCATAGCTGATAGGTTCACGTTCTCTTTTACCCAATACTTTGTGTATCTTATTTATGTTTCCACCCGATGCAATTATACTGAATGAGTTATTGTCTTTAGAGATATCTTTTAGCCAAGACTTAAATCGTTTTTCTTCATCTTCTTTTACGGCATCTACCAGTAAGCGTACAGTTCCCATCTGGAAGGAGTTAGAGTCTACTTTTTGCTGATTGCTGTATATGATCACTTCTGTGCTGCCTCCTCCAACGTCAACATAGAGGTAGTTCTTCCTTTTGTCCATAAAGTTGTCCAACTCTCCCGCCTCGTATATAATTTCGGCTTCTTCTCTACCGGTTATGATGTCTATGTTTATACCACTTTCGCGCCGTATGTCTTCTACGATATTAGCTCCGTTGGTAGCATCACGCATGGCGCTGGTTGCACATGCTCTGTAGTTCATCACACCATAGGCTTTCATTATATGTGAGAAACCCTGCATTGCATGTATAAGCCGCCATTCCTTATCTTTGCTTATTGTTCCAGAGGTAAATACGTCGTCACCCAAACGGATAGGTACACGGAGATAAGCTACCTTCTTGAAGTCGGGTGTTGTTCCGTTTACTTCAATGTTGTTTATAAGTAGGCGAATGGCATTAGAGCCTATATCTATTGCTGCAAATATATCTGTATTCATTTTTTATCATTCAATTTCTTATAAAAATTGTATAAAGCTGTCTGAGAACGGCAAGGAGGATTGTCTCCTCTCTTTACATAATTATTGCTCCCAAAGACAGTGAGATCTCTTGCTTTTTCGTTATCCGACCATTGTATATCAAAGAAGCTCTTCAATGTTTGTTTTATTTCTTTGTCGAGGATAGGAACTCCCACCTCTATTCTTCTGTCTAGATTTCGTGTCATCCAGTCTGCACTCATGATATAGACTTTCTCGTCTCCGTCATTGTGGAATATAGCTATACGTGCATGTTCTAGATAGCGGTCTACAATGCTTATTACCCATATGTTCTCACTCAGATCTTTCATTTGTGGTTGTAAACAACATGCTCCTCTCACGATAAGCCGTATCTCGACACCAGCCTGACTTGCTTTGTAAAGCAGCTTCACCATTTCTTCATCGGTAAGGCTGTTAAACTTAGCAAATATATAAGCCCGTTTTCCGTTCTGCGCATTTTTTATTTCTTTCTTAATTAAATTTACAAACTGATTGCGCATATAATAAGGGGAGACAAGCAGTTGCTTGCACGAGAAGTGTTTGTGTGTATTGATCAGAAAATCGAATACTATAGCCGTATCAGCTACTATTTGAGGATTTGATGTAAACAAGCCGAAGTCGCCATATATCTGAGCTGTAGCTTCATTAAAGTTCCCGGTTCCGATATATGCAAAATCTTTATTCTTACGTTCTACCAAAACGATTTTGCTGTGTACCTTTAGTCCTGTGACGCCATGTATAACTTTTACTCCCTCTTTTTGCAGTATCTCCGAATATTCTACATTTTGTTCTTCATCGAAGCGTGCCAGCAATTCCATTAATACGACTACTCTCTTGCCGTTTTTAGCTGCATTGATCAGGGCGTTAATAACTTTCGAACGTTCTGCTACACGATATAAAGTGATGTAGATACTTTCTACTTTAGGATCTATCGCTGCTTCCCGAAGGAAATCAATAAAGTGGTTGAATGTATGATATGGATAATTAAGTAATACATCTTTACGAGCAATGGTTTTCAATATGCTCGAAAAAGGCTTTATGTGCGGATGGTTTAGCGGAGCCAAGCTTTTGCTTTCAAGATCGGGACGCACTTTAGGGAATTTCATTAAATCCCTCATAAGATGATATCGCCCTCCCGCATCTAATTCCTCCCGCCTTTTTAGCTGGAGCTTTGATGATATGATATCTAACAAGTCTTCGGGCATTTCTCTGTCGTAGATAAGGCGAACAGGCTGTCCGTGCAGACGATTTTGTAATCCGGCCTCCATCTTCTCTATCAAGCTTTTAGAGATGTCGTCATCTATTGTGAGTTGAGCATCACGCATCAGTTTGAATGTATATGCCGAAATACTTTTATAGTTAAACATAAAGAATATTTCGTCCAAGCATAAACGAATTATATCATCCAAAAATATGATATCGTGTCTGCCTTTTACTGATGGCAATACGACAAAGCGCGGACATGAAGAACTTACCGGAATTTGAATAATTGCATATCTGGAATCGTTTTTGTCGGAGCACATCTTAACCGCATGGTAGATATTGTTATCCCGCAAAAAGGGTAATTGAGTAGATTTACGAATAATAAGTGGTACAAGAAGTGGGCTGACAACGCTCGAGAAATATTCGTGGCAGAACTGTTTTTGTTTCTGGTTCAGTTTTTTCTCATTCACTACATAAATATTATGTTTCTCCATTTCGGAGAGAACATCGATATAAGTTTGCATAAATTTCTTTTGCCCTTCAGAGACCTGACTGTTGATAAGGGGCAGTAATTCTTTAGCAGTGTATCCTCCCGAAAGGAGAGGTGCGCTCTTTCCTCTAATCTGACTAAGGCGAACAATATTGGCTATCCTTACCTTTATATACTCGTCCTGATTGTTTGAGAAGATACCAAGAAAACGAAGCCTCTGCATCAGAGGCACACTTTTGTCCTGAGCTTCTTGCAGTACCCGCTCGTTAAAGGTTAGCCAGCTTAAATCCCTGTTGTTTATCATTTATGCCAGTGTTGTTAGATGCCTTAAAAAAGTCTGCTCAGCCGAATTTACCCATTCACGAAAAGAGTCATCCGATTGTTGCTTTGTTTTCATATAGTTTAATAACACGCTCATATCAAAATTGTTTCCAACAATGCCTCCTCCAAAAGAGATAACATCAGCTGCGTTTACTTCTTGTTCTATATGAGCCGGGATCATCATGATAGCTTTCCCCAGATAGAGAGCTTCACAAACCGATTCGAACCCCGCTGTTGTAATATATCCGCAGCATCTGCTCATAAAGTTAAGGAATTTTTCATCATCGATCGTATGGAGTGTTAAATTTTCGTCTACTATTAGTTCCTTCGGTACATTTTGCTTATCCCAGAAGAAATGTAATTTTACGTCAGGATTTTGCTCGTGCCATGCCCTTACTTCATTTTCATACCCATGATTAAGCATGTATCCCAAAATATAGTCTTCGGTTGTAGGCTGTAGCGATAATATTTCAGATCGAAGCAGAGGCGGAACCACTGCAATACGTTCAGGGATATAATCTTTTAATGGATAGAACGATAAAGCCAAGGTTTTGGTTGCGCCTACACCACATAGCAGCATGTGCAGTCTCAAGAACATCATTCCTTGTTCGTCTCCTTTTCCATGTAAATAGCCCGGATGTTTTAGCAGGTATTGATGTCCGATATTTACAATCGGGATATCGGTGCTAAATCGCAAATAGGTGAGCCCGGTGAGCAGTTCGTAGAAATTGACAATAACATCGGGTTCGTTTTTCTGTATACGCCGGTGTATTTTTTCTATGCTTTTTTTGTATTTTCTTAATCTCTTAGGAGATATGTTGAAAAGCAAAGTCTTTAAAAAGTGAATTCGTTTTTTATCTTTTTTGAATACAAAAGACAAGGTGTCGAAAGTTCTTACTTTAGCTCCGATTTTCTGATAAAAAAAATCGGGTATGACCCGAACCTTACTTTTTCCAACTAAAACTTCTACAACCTCGTGACCATTGCGGCGAAGGATATCAGACAAGGCTATAGCCTGAGTCATGTGCCCTCGTCCATCTCCTTGAACAATAAATAAATATCTCATATTGCAAATCTTATATCTTTCTTGTCTTCAAATACCGAATTGTTAGCCTGTGGCTCAGGTACATAATACTCGACTTCCCAATTACCCTCATAGTCTTCGGTTAGAGCCGATAAAGATTCGACCCAATCACCCGAATTCAAATAAAGAATATCGCCATAATATCTTTTTTCGGGTTGATGTATGTGACCGCATATAACCCCGTCACACTTTTTGTGGCGTGCTATGTCTACAATATGTTTCTCGTAATCGCTAATGTATGATACCGATGCTTTTACTTTTTTCTTCACTTCTTGCGACAGGGAGTAATAAGGCAAACCCTTTTTTTCTCGTCTGTTGTTGTAGTATCTATTGATCAGCATCAGTAGAGAGTAACCAACATCTCCGATTTTAGATAACCAGCTGTAGCGGGATGTAACAAGGTCGAATACATCTCCGTGGAGGACATAGAAACGTTTGTCTCCGCTTTTGTAGATATAATCTTTTACAATTTCTATATTCTGAAACTTGAAAGGAAGTATCCTGTCCATGAAGTCGTCGTGATTCCCTCTCAAATAGATTATCTTTGTTTTACGTTGTATATCCAATAGTAGTTTAATGAAATTACTGTGTCTCTTTTTCCACTTTGCTTTTCTTCCTCGCATCAATTGCCACCCATCAATAATGTCTCCGCATAAAATGAGAGTGTCGCATGTGTTGTCCTTTAAATATCTTGTAGCTTCTTTTGCTTTCGACCATTTAGATCCCAGATGGATATCTGAAAGAACAATGGTTTTGTGATGTTTTTTGTTTGTCATATTTTTCTCTTTTTTTCATATCAAAAGAATAAATACATTATGACAACACTGTTAAGTATTTATGAATAAATGGTTAAGATTCAGACGAAAGTTTTATATATAATATAAATGACGAGCAAACAGATGGTAGATATCTCTCTGTTTGCCATTCATCTGTTTATGGTGTAGTTTTTTATTTATCGATAGAAAGTGCAGGGGCAGACGGTTGATAGAAGTGGGTCATGTACAGGTCTTTGATAATGCCATCGGCGACACCTATTATGGGTGTTTCGATGACAAGTGCCCGAGCTAGTTTCATTACTTTAAGGTATATCCCGATTGCAGGTAATATGACTTCTGCCCGGTTGAGGTTTATTTTAAGATTCACCAACCGTTCTTCATAACTCATTTTTCTCATTTTAGCCGCAAAGCTCACTAACTCTTCTCTGCGTATGCGTCCTGAACGGCGTAATAGTGAATCCAGCTTATTTATGTTTCCTCCTGACCCAATGAGGGATATCTTTATATAATCTTTGCTGTGTTCTGTCAGCCAATTTTTCATTCTGTCCCATTCGGCTCTTTCTTCCTCAAGCGGTAGTGAGCGAATGGTACCTAGCTTGAACGATTCGGATGCGATCTCTTTGTTCTGATAAAAAATAATGAGCTCTGTGTTTCCTCCACCTACATCCGTATATATGTATACTCTGTTCTCCTCCAGTAATTCGTCTATTCTGTTTGTAAGAATAAAGCGAGCCTCTTCTTTGCTGTCAATTACATCTATTTCGATGCCCGACTTGGCAACTACGTACTCCAATACTTCTTGTGCGTTAGAGGCTTCCCTGATGGCAGACGTTGCGCAGGCACGCCATATTTCTACATCATTTACCTGTATTAGTCCACGGAAAGATTGCATTAGGATGGCGAGCTTTTCTTTCTTCTGCTCACTTATATATCCTGTGGAAAATGTATCCTCTCCCAATTTTAAAGGGATACGGATTAATGAATCTTTTTTAAATACTGCACGTCCATTATAGTCGAGAACATCTGTAATAAGAAGGCGTACAGAGTTGGAGCCGATATCGATTGCTCCTAAGCGTCTAACATTCATAAGCTTTTTTTATTGGCAAAAATAAGTAAGAGGGGTTACAAAACTATTACTATTGGATTGCATTAAAATTAAGATTGTCGAATAGAACTAATAAGCAAAGAATTCTGTTTTATATTTGAAAAGTAACTCATTTTCGAATATGAATAAAGAAATAAAGTACTGTCTCAACTGTAATAATAAAGTCTATGGTGAGTTTTGTAGTAAATGTGGACAGTCAATACATACTTCCCGTGTTAACTCCCAAGAGGTTTTTAGAGAATTGGGATATGGGTTATTTCATTTAAATAGTGGGTTATTCTATACTACTAAAGAGTTGCTGTTAAGGCCGGCAGTAACAATCCGAAATTATTTATCCGGTAAGAGGGTTGGATATATCAAACCTTTTATTTTTCTGATAGTATGTGGTGTTATTTATAGTTTTGTTTTTCATCTTTTTCATTTTTTTCCAATGGATGAGATGAATAAACATGAAGGTAATGTTATTCTTGAATATGTCCCTATCTATAAATTGTATTCTAATCATTACTCATCGATGCTTCTGGTGTTAACTCCTTTTTATGCGCTGTTCTCTTATTTGTTGTTTTATCGAAGGGGTTATAACTATATGGAGCATCTTGTTATGCTTTCATACTTATCTGGAGCAAGAATTTTTGTTCTTTTGTTGTTTTATCCCTTTATATATTTGTCACATTCACAGTTTGTTTATTTGGTTGTAAATTTTTTAGCCGAAATATATTTTATATGGGGGTTATCTCAATTCTTCAAAAGGTCTTCATGGTTTGCTGCAATCTTTAAGGTGTTGCTGCTTATCGTATTAGCTGTTGTTACTTTGCTTGTGCTTGTGATAGCTATTTTCTTGGTGTTTAAGTATTATCATTTCAAGTTATGACTCCAAGCCTATTTCCTATGGTTGCCCCTTCTTCATTATTTCTTCCAATCTATTTTGTTGATATTTAATCAATTTAATTTCATGTTTTGTGCTCAATGAGAACTATGATGTTTATGTTTGATTTGTATTATCTTTATAGTAAATAAGAAGGATCCTGACAGACTTTTATCTATACATAACGAATCTTCCTGACGGGTACGGAATTGTAAAAAATAAAAAATTATCTTTATGCGATTTTTCTGATTTATTACGCATGAAGAAAGAATTAGTATGGAAAGTAAGCCGTTTCGAAGAGCTTACTATAAACGAATTATATGAGATCTTGCATCTACGGTGCAAAATATTTGTCGTTGAGCAAGATGCTCCGTATCTCGATACAGACTATAAAGACCAAAAAGCATTGCATCTCTCCGGATATGCAGATGATAGACTGGTGGCTTATTGCCGTATATTTAAGGCCGGAGATTATTTTGAAGAGGCTTGTATCGGACGGGTTATTGTTGCTCAGGAGTATAGGAAGTACGGATATGGGCACGACATGATGAAGAAAGCCCTGAATATAGCATCTGCAACTTTAGGCGAGACGCGAATTACGATTTCTGCTCAGCAATATCTTCAAAAATTTTATGAGAGCCACGGCTTCAGGCAAACCAGCGAGATGTATCTCGAAGATGGGCTACCCCATATTGAGATGAAAAAAGAATAGAATTTTTTAAAAAGTCTTGTTCGTTAAGATATTAAATCATAAATTTGCAGCCCGAAACAGAGAGGAGGTTTGATGATCTTTTGAACAAAACATATTCACTTGTGGTATGATATTGCTTTGCTGAAGCAATGTTCAGAAGATTGATTTATACAACAGAATTCTCTCGTTAATGCAATTATTGCAATGATAGCGAATGAAATTTCGCTTATAAAGTTTAAAATTAAATAAGAAAACAAATAAAAACTAAAGAATAATTATGATTATTGTTCCATTGAAAGAAGGGGAAAATATCGAAAGAGCCCTAAAGAAATTTAAAAGAAAATACGAAAAAACAGGTGTTGTTAAAGAACTTAGAAGACGTCAGGAATTCCAAAAGCCTTCTGTAGTGAAGAGAGCAAACAAACTTCATGCAGTTTATGTGCAGAAGATGCACCGTATGGAAGAGTAAAAGAAGTATTGCCAATTTCGCATAATATTATTAACTTCGTCATTCAAGATAGAATGTTTCTCGAATGATGCTGTTGATAGAAAAATATATCAGGTATCTCCGTTATGAAAAGAACTATTCTTTACATACGGAGATTTCTTATTCTGAAGACCTCAGTCAGTTCGTAGCGTTTCTTGCCGAGCATTTTTCTGATACCGACATAAAGCATGTAGATAGAGATATTATTCGCATGTGGATCGTTTCTATGATGGAGAGAAAAATCTCAGCCCGTTCTGTAAACCGTAAGCTAAGCGCAGTGAAATCGTTTTACAGATATTTGCAGAAAATAGGAGAAGTAACGGTAAATCCTGCAAGTAAAATAAATGGCCCGAAAGTTGGTCGGCCAATTCCAGCTTTTGCTAATAGTGCAGATATGGAGAAAGTCCTGGATAAAGAAGACTACGGAGATTCATTCGAGTTGTTGCGAGACCATATTATAATAGAGCTGTTTTACGTAACCGGAATCCGCCGCGCAGAATTGATAGGGTTGAAAGATGTTGATGTCGATTTCTCGTCTGAAACGATACAAGTGACAGGAAAACGTAATAAGCAACGTCTTATTCCTTTTAGTGATGGCATGAAGCAGTCTCTTGAACAATATATTGCAGTGCGAAATAAAGAAGTAGGAAACCAATCAGGTTACTTATTTGTTAAGAATAATGGAGAGCCGCTTTATCCGATGTTAGTGCATCGTATTGTGACTTCTAATTTACAGCAGATAGAAACTCTGGCTAAGGTTAGCCCCCATGTTCTTCGACATTCGTTTGCAACGGGCATGCTGAATAATGGAGCGGATATTAATGCGGTAAAGGAGTTGCTTGGTCATGCAAGCTTGGCTGCTACAGAAATATACACACATACTTCGTTTGAAGAATTAAAGAGAATTTATAACAAAGCTCACCCAAGAGCTTAAAAAGTAAAGGAGGATTAGTTATGAATATTGTAATTCAATCGGTGCACTTTGATGCGTCAGTACAACTGAAAGAGTTTATTGAGAAAAAAATATCAAAATTGGATAAATTTACAGATCAGATTGTAGATGCAGAAGTTATATTGAAAGTCGTGAAGCCGGAAGTAGCCAATAATAAAGAGGCTTCGGTTAAATTGAATATAAAAAATGGAGAGTTGTTTGCCAATAAGACTGCCGATAGCTTTGAGGAGGCTGTTGCTCAGAGTATAGAAGCTTTGGAAAAGCAAGTGCTTAAGGTAAAAGAGAAGGCTCAGGCTAAATAAAATAGCAATGTTCATGAAATTGGCACTAAGCTAGTTGAAGCTAAATAGACAATCAAAAGAAAACACAAGGGAAAATAAATCTATAAAGTGTTGCGATTCTAAAAAAAAATATCTAATTTTGTCGCCGTTTCGCTGTGTAAAAAGCGAGATGGCGATAATTATTAGACTTTTAGCCTCTTTAGCTCAGTTGGCCAGAGCACGTGATTTGTAATCTCGGGGTCGTTGGTTCGAATCCGACAAGAGGCTCAAGCTATAAGGAAAAAGAAGTTTTGAAAAAGCTATGAATCAATAGATTTGGATATTTCTTCACTTTAATTTCCATTACTTTTGCTTTAATAATAATATCTCTTGTTTTTAAGTACGGAGAATTGTTTAATTTGAAGCAAGATTTTGAGATTTAAGCCAATGTAGCTCAGTGGTAGAGCACTTCCTTGGTAAGGAAGAGGTCACGGGTTCAAGTCCCGTCATGGGCTCTGATTTATTTTAGTGAATTTATTCAAATAGAATTAAATATATACATTTAACTAAATAATAGAAGATTAATTATGGCAAAAGAACATTTTAACCGGGCGAAACCGCACGTAAATATCGGTACAATCGGTCACGTTGACCACGGTAAAACTACTTTGACTGCTGCTATCACTAAAGTATTGGCTGACAAAGGTCTTTCTCAAGCTCGTTCATTCGATTCAATCGATAACGCTCCTGAAGAAAAAGAACGTGGTATTACTATCAACACTTCACACGTTGAATATGAAACAGCTAACCGTCACTACGCTCACGTTGACTGTCCTGGACACGCCGACTACGTAAAGAACATGGTTACTGGTGCTGCTCAGATGGACGGTGCTATCATCGTTGTAGCTGCTACTGATGGTCCTATGCCTCAAACTCGTGAGCACATCCTTCTTGCACGTCAGGTAAACGTACCAAGATTGGTTGTTTTCATGAACAAATGTGATATCGTTGATGACGAAGAAATGCTAGAATTAGTAGAACTTGAAATGAGAGAACTTCTTTCATTCTACGAATTCGACGGAGATAATACTCCAGTTATCCGTGGATCTGCACTTGGTGCTTTGAACGGTGTTGAACCTTGGGTTAGCCAAGTAATGGAGCTTATGAATGCTGTTGATACTTGGATTCCACTTCCTCCACGTGATGTTGATAAACCATTCTTGATGCCGGTTGAAGACGTGTTCTCTATCACAGGTCGTGGTACTGTAGCAACAGGTCGTATCGAAACTGGTAAGATCAAAACTGGTGAAGAAGTTCAAATTATCGGTCTTGGAGCTGAAGCTAAAAAATCAGTTGTAACAGGAGTAGAAATGTTCCGTAAGATTCTTGACGACGGACAAGCTGGTGACAACGTAGGTCTTCTACTTCGTGGTATCGATAAAGAAGAAATCAAACGTGGTATGGTTATTACCCACCCAGGTAAAATCACTCCTCACACAAGAATCAAAGCTGAGGTTTATATCTTGAAAAAAGAAGAAGGTGGACGTCACACTCCATTCCACAACAAATATCGTCCTCAGTTCTATCTACGTACATTGGACGTTACAGGTGAAATCACTCTTCCTGAAGGAACAGACATGGTAATGCCTGGTGATAACGTAACAATCACAGTAGAATTGATTTACCCAGTTGCTTGTAACGTAGGTCTTCGTTTCGCTATCCGTGAAGGTGGACGTACAGTAGGTGCTGGTCAGATTACAGAAATTTTATCTTAATAATTTCTATAAAACCTAAAGTCGGTTTGTAATATAACCGACTTTAATATACGGGCGTAGTTCAGTGGTAGAGCGTTGGTCTCCAAAACCAAATGTCGGGAGTTCGAATCTCTCCGCCCGTGCTAAACTCAAACAGGAGTGATGAAAAAAATAATTAACTATTTTAAAGATTCTTATAACGAACTTGTATATAAGGTTTCTTGGCCCTCTCGTCCGGAATTGACCAGCAGTGCAGTTATTGTCATGATCGCTTCCATTATTATGGCATTGGTTGTGTGGGGTGTTGATTCGGTGTTTGATAGAGCGGTTAAGTTACTTTATGGTCTGTTGTAATCTTTATCTTGTCAAAAAACTATGACTGAAATCGAAAAGAAATGGTACGTTCTGCGTGCTGTTAGTGGAAAAGAAAATAAAGTCAAAGAATATCTTGAATCAGAGATAAAGAAAACTGACTTAGGGAAGTATATTTCTCAAGTTCTTATTCCTACAGAGAAAACTTATATTATGCGTAACGGAAAGAAGGTTCTCAAAGAAAGAGCTTATCTTCCCGGCTACATATTGATTGAGGCTGCACTCGTAGGTGAAGTGATCCATGAACTTCGTAACATTAATTTCGTTGCAGGTTTTTTACCGAATACTACTAATCCACAACCGCTGAGCCAATCTGAAGTAAATCGGATATTAGGTACAATGGACGAACTGGATGAGCAGGAAGTAGGCTTGGATATTCAATATTTTGTTGGAGAAAACGTGAAAGTAACAAATGGTCCTTTCTCTGGTTTTTCTGGTATTATTGAAGAGGTGAACGCTGAGAAAAAGAAACTCAAGGTGATGGTAAAGATATTTGGAAGGAAAACTCCTCTCGAATTGAATTACATGCAAGTTGAAAAAGAGCAATAAGGACTGGTTACGCACTCTGGATGTTCTATTTAAGTTTTAACAAAACTAAAAATTAAAAACAAAAATGGCTAAAGAAATTGCTGGACAATTAAAGTTACAGATTAAAGGCGGTGCAGCAAATCCATCTCCTCCGGTAGGGCCTGCTTTAGGTTCTAAAGGTATCAATATCATGGATTTCTGTAAGCAATTTAATGCCAGAACTCAAGACAAGGCAGGTAAAATATTACCAGTGGTAATTACTTACTATGTTGATAAGTCTTTTGATTTTGTTGTAAAACAACCACCGGTGGCAATCCAATTGTTGGAAGCCTCTAAGCTGAAAAGCGGATCGGCAGAACCTAATCGTAAGAAAGTGGCTGAAGTTACCTGGGATCAGGTAAAAGCTATTGCTGAAGATAAGATGGTCGACCTTAACTGTTTTACAATCGAATCAGCCATGAGAATGGTTGCTGGTACAGCAAGAAGTATGGGTATTACTGTAAAAGGGGCTTTCCCTGATGTTAAATAATTAAACTTCAATTGATAATGGGTAAACTTACAAAAAATCAGAAGTTAGCTTTCAGCAAAATTGAAGCAGGGAAATTATATACACTGACTGAAGCATCAGCTCTTGTAAAAGAGATAACAACTACAAAATTCGACTCATCTGTCGATTTGGATGTACGCTTAGGTGTAGACCCACGTAAAGCTAACCAGATGGTGAGAGGTGTAGTATCTCTTCCTCATGGAACAGGAAAACAAGTAAGAGTTTTGGTATTATGTTCTCCGGATGCAGAAGCTGCAGCTAAAGAAGCTGGTGCAGACTATGTAGGTTTGGATGAATATATCGAAAAGATAAAAGGTGGTTGGACTGATATTGATGTTATCATCACTCAGCCTGCTATCATGGGTAAAGTTGGAGCTTTGGGGCGTGTACTTGGACCTCGTGGTCTGATGCCTAACCCTAAGAGCGGAACTGTGACTGTGGACGTTGCTAAAGCTGTAACTGAAGTAAAATCAGGTAAAATCGACTTTAAAGTTGATAAAGCAGGTATCGTTCATGCTTCTATAGGTAAAGTATCTTTTACTTCAGATCAGATCAGAGATAATGCAAGAGAATTTATTTCTACGCTTATCAAACTGAAACCTACTGCAGCTAAAGGAACTTATGTGAAAAGTGTTTGTCTTTCAAGTACTATGAGTCCGGGTGTGAAAATTGACCCTAAATCAGTAGAAAATTAATCAAAATTGACTGAAACATTATGAGAAAGGAAGATAAAAGTACTATCATAGAAACTATAGCGGCAACAATCAAAGGTTACGACAATTTCTATCTTGCTGATATCGCTACTCTTAATTCGACTAAAACCAGCGAATTGAGAAGAGAGTGCGCAAAGCAAGAAATTAAATTAATGGTCGTAAAGAATACCCTGTTGCAGAAAGCATTGGATACACTTGAAGGTGACTATTCGGAACTACATTCAGTTTTGAAAGGAAACACTGCAGTGATGTTTTCCAATTCAGCTAATGCACCGGCTAAACTGATCGCTAAGTACAAGAAAGAAGGAATTCCTTCGCTTAAGGCTGCTTATGTACAAGAAAGCTTCTACATAGGTGCGGAAAATTTGAGCGCATTAGAAAACATCAAGAGCAAGAACGAACTTATCGGCGATGTTATCATGTTGCTTCAATCTCCAGCCAAGAATGTTATCTCAGCCCTTCAATCGGGTGGTAATACCATTCATGGTGTATTAGAAACATTATCGAAACGATAATTCATTTAAAAAAGAATAATAACAATTTTAATTTATACAAAAATGGCAGATATCAAAGCTATTGCAGAACAACTAGTAAATTTGACAGTGAAAGAAGTTAGCGAACTAGCTGAAATTCTAAAAACTGAATATGGTATTGAACCAGCCGCTGCTGCTGTTGCAGTTGCAGGTCCGGCTGCAGGTCCAGCTGCAGAAGCTGTAGAAGAAAAAACATCTTTCGATGTAATCTTGAAATCAGCAGGTGCAAACAAATTGCAAGTTGTTAAAGCTGTTAAAGAACTAACAGGACTTGGTTTGAAAGAAGCTAAAGATCTAGTTGATGCTGCTCCTGGTGAACTTAAAAAAGGAGTAACTAAAGATGAAGCAGAAGCATTGAAAAAACAATTAGAAGAATCAGGAGCTGAAGTTGAACTTAAGTAAAAACAGTCCTGTCAAAGGATACTTTGGTTAGGAACCTTCGTTGTGAAGGTTCTTAACCTTTTTACGTCAAAAATAATAAGTTCATCAAAACTGGATATTCCATGTCTTCAATAAATACAAATCAAAGAGTCAATTTCGCTTCAATCAAAAATCCGCTACCTTATCCGGATTTTCTTGAAGTGCAGCTAAAGTCATTCCGCGACTTTTTACAACTTGATACTCCTCCCGAAAAGAGGAAGAAAGAAGGTCTATACAAAGTTTTTGCAGAAAACTTTCCTATAGCTGATACACGAAACAATTTTGTATTAGAATTTTTGGACTACTTTATCGATCCGCCGCGTTACACAATCGAAGAGTGTATCGACAGAGGATTGACGTATAGTGTTCCTCTAAAAGCAAAACTTAAACTTTATTGTACCGACCCCGATCATGAAGACTTTGACACGGTTATTCAGGATGTTTATTTGGGGTTGATACCATACATGACCGAAAAAGGTACATTCGTGATCAATGGTGCCGAGCGTGTTGTTGTTTCGCAGTTGCACCGTTCGCCGGGCGTATTTTTCGGACAAACAATGCATGCTAATGGTACTAAATTGTATTCGGCACGTATCATTCCTTTCAAAGGTTCATGGATTGAATTTGCTACAGACATCAATAATGTCATGTATGCATATATTGACCGTAAAAAGAAATTACCTGTAACTACGCTCCTTCGTGCTATCGGTTTTGAGAGTGATAGAAATATCCTCGAAATATTCGATCTGGCAGAAGAGGTAAAAGTTAATAAACAAAATATAAAAAAGATAGCAGGCCGTAAACTTGCTGCCAGAATTCTTAGAACCTGGATGGAAGACTTCGTAGATGAGGATACCGGTGAGGTAACATCTATCGAACGTAACGAAGTTATTCTTGAACGTGAAACTATTCTGGAAAAAGATCATCTGGATTTGATACTCGATTCGGGTGTATCTTCTATATTATTGCACAAAGAGTCTCAGAATATTTCTGACTTTGCAATTATATACAATACATTACAAAAAGACCCTAGTAACTCGGAAATAGACGCCGTTCGTCATATCTACAGACAATTGCGTAGCGCAGAGCCTGCTGATGATGCAAGTGCTCGTGAGGTTATTAATAACCTTTTCTTTTCCGAAAAACGTTACGATTTGGGAGAAGTAGGACGTTACAGGCTGAATAAGAAACTGGGACTTTCTACTAGTACAGATATTCGTGTTTTAACGAAGGAAGATATTATTGAGATCATCAAATATCTTATCGAGTTGATCAACTCAAAAGCCATCGTTGACGATATCGACCACTTGAGCAACCGTCGTGTACGTACTGTAGGAGAACAGCTTTTCAATCAGTTTGGAGTTGGTCTTAACCGTATGGCACGTATCATCCGTGAAAGAATGAACGTTCGCGATAATGAAGTGTTTACGCCGATTGATTTGATCAATGCTAAAACAATTTCTTCTGTCGTAAATACATTCTTCGGTACAAATGCGTTGTCTCAGTTCATGGATCAAACCAATCCATTGGCTGAAATTACTCACAAGCGTCGTATGTCTGCCCTTGGACCAGGTGGTCTTTCTCGCGAAAGAGCCGGTTTTGAGGTGCGTGACGTTCACTATACACACTATGGTCGTCTTTGTCCGATCGAAACACCTGAGGGTCCAAACATTGGTTTGATATCTTCTCTTTGTGTTTATGCGAAGATCAACGACCTTGGTTTTATCGAAACACCATATCGTAAAGTAGCAGATAGTAAAGTCGACTTATCGTCTGAAGGTATCGTATATCTTGCAGCCGAAGAGGAAGAAGACAGGCTTATCGCTCAAGGTAATGCTCCGTTGAATGATGACGGATCATTTATCAATATGCGTGTAAAAGCTCGTCAAGATGCAGACTATCCTGTTATTGAGCCATCAGAAGTAGAGTTGATGGACGTATCTCCAACTCAGATCGCTTCTATTGCAGCATCGTTGATTCCATTCTTGGAGCATGATGATGCCAACCGTGCGCTGATGGGATCGAACATGATGCGTCAGGCTGTTCCTTTGATGCGTACCGAATCTCCTATCGTAGGAACCGGTATCGAAGGTCAGCTTATTCGTGACTCTCGTACTCAGATTGTTGCAGAAGGTGCAGGTGAAGTTGTCTTTGTAGATGCCGATACGATTAAAATTAAATACGATCGTACAGCAGACGAAGACTTTGTGGCTTTTGACGATGCGATTAAAACATATTCTATTCCTAAGTTCCGTAAGACAAACCAAAATACAACAATCGACCTTCGTCCTATCTGTAGAAAAGGCGACAGGGTTGTGTTGAATCAGATACTAACAGAAGGTTATTCAACTGAAAAAGGTGAATTGGCTATCGGTAAGAATCTGAAGGTTGCCTTCATGCCTTGGAAAGGATACAACTTTGAGGATGCGATCGTTCTGAACGAACGTGTTGTTCGCGAAGATATCTTTACATCTGTCCATGTAGAAGAGTTTGCGCTTGAGGTTCGTGATACAAAACGTGGTGTTGAAGAATTGACATCCGATATTCCGAACGTAAGTGAAGATGCTACTAAAGACTTGGATGAGAGAGGTATTATCCGTGTAGGAGCTCGTGTTAGTCCGGGAGATATCCTGATCGGTAAGATTACACCGAAGGGCGAATCAGACCCTTCTCCTGAAGAAAAGCTGCTTCGTGCAATCTTTGGAGACAAAGCCGGTGATGTGAAAGATGCATCTTTGAAAGCATCTCCTTCATTGAAAGGTGTTGTTGTATCAACAAACTTGTTCTCTAAAGCATCTAAAAAGGGTAAGACAAAACTTTCGAGCAAAGCTTTGCTACCTAAATTAGATGAAGAGTATGAAGAAAAGATGGCAAAACTGAAAGGAATATTAGTAGATAAGCTATTGGTATTGACCGAAGGTAAACCATCACAGGGTGTTAAAGATTATTTGAATGTTGATATTATCGGTAAAGGCTCTAAGTTTACGAAGAGTGCTTTGGATGGTATCGATTACGAATCAATACAGGTAAGTAACTGGACATCGGATGAGCACAAAAATGCGCTTATCAGAGATGTTATCGTAAACTACCTACATAAATATAAAGAGCTTGATGCTGAGCTTAAACGTAAGCGTTTTGACCTCACTATAGGTGATGAACTACCTTCGGGAATAGTTCAGATAGCTAAAGTTTATGTGGCTAAGAAACGTAAGATACAGGTTGGAGATAAGATGGCAGGTCGTCACGGTAACAAAGGTATCGTGTCGCGTATCGTTCGTCAGGAAGATATGCCGTTCTTACCGGATGGAACTCCGGTTGATATCGTGCTGAACCCGTTAGGGGTGCCTTCACGTATGAACCTTGGTCAGATCTTCGAAACTGTATTGGGTTGGGCTGGTAAAGAGCTGGGAGTTAAGTTTGCTACACCAATCTTTGATGGTGCTAGCCTTGACGATTTGAACGAATGGACAGATAAAGCTGGAGTACCACGTTATGGTAAAGTCCGTCTTATTGATGGAGGAACAGGTATTCAATTTGACCAACATGCTACCGTAGGTATAATTTATATGCTTAAACTCGGTCACATGGTTGAAGATAAGATGCATGCCCGTTCTATCGGACCATACTCACTTATTACCCAACAGCCTCTTGGAGGTAAGGCTCAATTTGGGGGTCAGCGTTTCGGAGAAATGGAGGTTTGGGCACTGGAAGCATTCGGTGCAGCTCACATTCTTAGAGAAATTCTGACAATCAAATCGGATGACGTTATAGGGCGTTCAAAAGCTTATGAAGCGATTGTAAAAGGTGAACCTATGCCGCAGCCGGGTATTCCTGAATCATTAAACGTACTTCTTCACGAAATGCGTGGTTTGGGATTGAGTGTCTCTCTCGATTAATATCATATTATCCGTTGGCTTTCGGCTTTAACTAAGCTGATAGCCGACGGATTCTAAATACTCTAACAAACAGCTATCGGCTAATGGCTAATAGCTACAGCTTTTAAAAGAAAAAAGTATATGGCTTTTAGAAAAGAAAATAAAGTAAAGAGTAGCTTTTCAAAAATAACTGTGAGCCTTGCATCTCCTGAAGAAATTCTGGAAGCATCAAGCGGTGAAGTTTTGAAACCTGAAACAATCAACTATCGTACTTACAAACCTGAACGTGACGGGCTTTTCTGCGAACGTATATTCGGACCTGTAAAGGATTACGAATGTCATTGCGGTAAATACAAAAGAATCCGTTATAAGGGTATCGTTTGTGACCGATGCGGTGTTGAAGTTACAGAGAAGAAAGTTCGTCGCGAACGTACAGGACATATCCACCTTGTTGTTCCTGTGGCTCATATCTGGTATTTCCGTTCGCTGCCAAACAAAATGGGTTATCTTTTAGGTATACCTACCAAGAAACTGGATTCTATCATCTACTACGAACGTTATGTTGTGATTCAGTCCGGTGCGGCAGTAGAAGAAGGAATAGCAGATAAAGACCTTCTTACAGAAGAAGAATATTTGAATATTCTGGATAAGCTTCCAAAAGAAAATCAACTGTTGGACGATACCGATCCGAACAAGTTTATTGCTAAAATGGGGGCTGAGGCTGTTTACGACCTTTTGTCTCGTATCAACCTCGATTCATTAGCTAATACTCTGCGCCATAAGGCAAGCACAGATACATCTCAACAACGTAAGAACGAGGCATTGAAACAACTTCAGGTTGTTGAAGCGTTCCGTGGATCGAAAGGTAAGAATAAACCGGAGTGGATGATTGTAAAAATTGTTCCGGTAATTCCGCCAGAGCTTCGTCCGTTGGTTCCATTAGATGGAGGTCGTTTTGCTACATCCGACCTGAATGACTTGTATCGTCGTGTGATTATACGTAACAATCGTCTGAAAAGACTTATTGATATCAAAGCTCCCGAAGTTATCTTACGTAACGAAAAACGTATGCTTCAGGAAGCTGTCGATTCATTGTTTGACAACTCTCGTAAATCAAGTGCAGTTAAGACTGATGCCAATCGTCCATTGAAATCACTATCCGACAGTTTGAAAGGTAAACAAGGTCGTTTCCGTCAAAACTTGTTGGGTAAGCGTGTCGACTATTCAGCTCGTTCAGTAATTGTCGTTGGGCCCGAATTGAAGATGCACGAATGTGGTATTCCTCAGGATATGGCAGCTGAGCTGTACAAACCATTTATTATACGTAAGCTGATTGAGCGTGGTATCGTAAAGACAGTAAAATCGGCTAAGAAGATCGTAGATCGTAAAGAGCCTGTGGTATGGGATATCTTGGAACATGTGATGAAAGGACATCCGGTTATGCTCAACCGTGCCCCTACTCTTCACCGTCTTGGTATCCAGGCATTCCAGCCTAAGATGATTGGAGGTAAAGCGATCCAGTTGCACCCGTTAGCATGTACGGCGTTCAATGCCGACTTCGACGGTGACCAGATGGCTGTTCACTTACCATTAGGTAATGAAGCTATCCTTGAGGCACAGATGTTGATGCTTGCATCTCATAACATCCTGAACCCTGCAAATGGAGCTCCTATTACCGTACCTTCTCAGGACATGGTTCTTGGACTATATTATATCACAAAAATCCGTAAGGGTGCTCTTGGCGAAGGACTTATATTCTATGGCCCTGAGGAAGCTATTATTGCATACAATGAAGGTAAGGTTGATATACATGCTTTGATAAAAGTATATGTGAATGACCTTGACGAAAATGGTGAAATAAAGAAATTGATGCGTGAAACTACTGTCGGACGTGTTCTTGTTAATGAGAAAACTCCTGTAGAAGTAGGATTCATCAATGAAGTGCTTTCTAAGAAATCATTACGTGATATCATCGGTAATGTAATCAAAGCCTGTGGGGTTGCAAAAACAGCACAGTTCCTTGACGACATTAAAGATTTAGGTTATACAATGGCATTCCGTGGAGGTTTGTCGTTCAACCTCGAAGATGTAATCATTCCTGAAGAAAAAGATACATTAGTACAACAAGGTTATGACGAAGTAGAGCAGATATTGAATAACTATAACATGGGATTCATTACCTACAACGAACGTTATAACCAGATTATTGATATATGGACACACGTCAACTCAAGATTGTCTAACATCTTGATGAAACAGCTTTCGGAAGACGATCAGGGATTCAACGCCGTATATATGATGCTGGACTCAGGAGCCCGTGGATCGAAAGAGCAGATTCGTCAGTTGTCAGGTATGCGTGGATTGATGGCGAAACCTCAAAAGAGTGGGGCAGAAGGAGCTCAGATTATTGAGAATCCGATCTTGTCGAACTTTAAAGAAGGATTGTCGGTGTTAGAGTACTTTATCTCTACCCACGGTGCGCGTAAGGGTCTTGCCGATACGGCTTTGAAGACTGCCGATGCCGGATATTTGACTCGTCGTCTTGTTGACGTATCACAAGATGTGATCATTAACGAAGAAGACTGTGGTACATTGCGTGGTCTTGTTTGTTCAGAGCTTAAAAACAATGAAGAAGTTGTTGCTTCTTTATATGAACGTATCTTAGGTCGTGTATCTGTTCATGATATCCAACATCCGATGACAGGAGAAATCATTGTTAAGTCGGGAGAGGAAATCAAAGAAGATGCAGCTACTATTATACAGAATTCTCCTATCGAGAGCGTAGAGATCCGTTCGGTTCTTACTTGCGAATCGAAGAAGGGTGTTTGTGGTAAATGCTATGGACGTAACCTTGCAACAGGCCGTATGGTTCAGCGAGGTGAGGCTGTAGGTGTTATTGCCGCACAGTCTATCGGTGAGCCGGGAACACAGTTGACACTACGTACATTCCACGTTGGGGGTATCGCATCTAATATTGCTACCGAAAGTAGCGTTGTTGCTAAATACGATGGTATATTAGAAATAGATGATCTTCGTACAGTAGATATTCTTGACGAATCAGGCAAGAAAACTCAGATTGTAGTTAGCCGATTGGTAGAGCTTCGTCTGGTTGATCCTAACACTAAAATCGTACTCCTTACTCATAATATCCCTTATGGTTCTAAATTGTACTTTAAGGATGGGGCTAAGGTGAAAAAAGATGATCTGATCTGTGATTGGGATCCATTTAATGCCGTTATTATATCTGAAGCTACAGGACGTATCAAATTCGAGAATGTAATAGAAGGTGTTACGTTTAAAGTTGAATCGGATGAACAAACCGGTCTGAAAGAAAAGATCATTATCGAATCTCGTGATAAGACTAAAGCTCCTGAAGCTCATGTCTTGGATGAGCAGGGTAGAACTATCAAAACTTATAGTTTACCATTAGGTGCTCACCTTGTGAAAGATGATAATGATGCGATCAAAGCCGGAGATGTACTTGTTAAGATACCTCGTGCAGTAGGTAAGGCTGGTGATATCACCGGAGGTCTTCCTCGTGTAACTGAGTTGTTCGAAGCACGTAACCCATCTAATCCTGCAGTAGTGTCGGAAATCGATGGTGAGGTTTCATTCGGTAAGATCAAACGTGGTAATAGAGAAATTATAGTAACTTCTAAACTTGATGAAGTTAAGAAATATCTGGTGCCTCTATCCAAACAAATTCTTGTTCAAGAAAATGACTTTGTGAGAGCCGGTATGCCACTGTCTGACGGAGCTACAACTCCTTCTGATATATTGGCTATTATGGGACCTACAGCCGTTCAGGAATATATTGTAAACGAAGTACAGGATGTATACCGTCTACAGGGTGTGAAGATCAACGACAAGCACTTCGAGGTGATTGTTCGTCAGATGATGCGCAAGGTAGAAGTTATCGATCCAGGAGATACTCGTTTCCTAGAACAGCAGGTTATCGACAAATATGAAGTAATGGAAGAGAATGATAGAATCTGGGGTAAGAAAGTTATTGTTGACGCCGGAGATTCTTCAACATTCGAACCGGGACAGATTGTTACTGCACGTAAGCTGAGAGATGAAAACTCTATGTTGAAACGTAGAGACCTTCGTCCGGTAGAAGTGCGTGACGCAGTTCCTGCAACAGCTAACCAGATACTTCAAGGTATTACCCGTGCTGCTCTCCAGACTCAAAGCTTTATGTCTGCCGCTTCGTTCCAGGAAACAACAAAAGTACTGAACGACGCTGCTATAAACGCTAAGGTAGACAGACTGGAAGGATTGAAGGAGAATGTAATCTGTGGTCACTTATTACCTGCCGGTACAGGACAACGTGAATTTGAAAAATTAGTTGTTGGTACAAAGGAAGATTTTGACAGGATTGCTGCAACCAGAAAGACTGTGGTAGATTTTGATGCCGTAGAATAATTAATTATTCTTTTATATAGTTAGAAAGGGGAGAGAAACATTATGTTTCTCTCCCCTTTCATTTTTTGTTAAGCTTACCGAGTAAACTCTATGTGTAAGATTATTTACCTTGTTGAGCGTCTTTTAGCATCTTTTCGTTAGGAAGTATATAAACTTCTACACGACGGTTTTGAGCTCTACCTGCAACAGAACTGTTGTCGGCAACAGGTTGTGTAGATCCAAATCCTTGAGATACCATACGTTTTCCTGAAACACCTTTGGTTTGAAGGAAATTATAAACAGCTTGTGCACGTTTTTCAGACAAAGGATTGTTTATAGCGTCAGAACCTGTATTATCTGTGTGTCCGTATATTTGAACATCAGTGTCAGGATTATTATTTAATGAAGCAGCGAAGTTGCTTAGTGCGCTTTGTGAAGCAGAACTTAATGTACTTGAATTTGTTGCAAATAGAATTCCTGATTCAAACGTAACTTTGATAGCTTGTCCATCGTTGATAGATTCCACCTGAGCTCCGTTGATCTGCTCCAATTCTTTCTTTTGTTTGTCCATTTTGTTGCCAATGATAGCACCGGCCGAACCACCAACTACAGCGCCTATACCTGCACCCCATGCAGCACCTTTACCGCCGCCTATAATAGCACCAATACCTGCGCCCAATGCACCACCTGCACCTGCACCGATACCTCCACCTTTTACAGTATTGCTCGCTCCACAGCTAGATAATAGTAATGCGCAGCTCAAAACAATAGCTGCTACGAATGAAAAATGTTTCATAAATTTATTCTTTTAATAATTAAAATTTGTGTGATTATCTTCGTTTTATTCGAATATCCCTAGTGATTCACAATATGCTATCTCGCCCTGTATAATGAATGCGATATCTTCGGCTGAGAAGTTATTTATTTTGTCTTTTTTCGTATTCTTCAATACATAAGATACAATTTCATCTTCATCGATGTCTACAATTACGTTCTCATCGGCATCTTCGTCCATGTAGCCTTTTTCTTCATAGAATTCGTAAACGATATCAATAATATAGTTGATTTCGTCACTCGAGTATTTTCCTTTCATTTCTTGCGGAAGATAGTTCTGTATATACTTTACAGCATCATCTTCGTCATACTGTATCAGATCTTTATCACTGCTCATCATCTTATATTTTAGGATTATATTATTTAGATTTATAACAACAAAGTTACTTTGATGTTCAAATATGGCTGGTTTATTATTTTCGTAGTTTACCTATTCTTCTGTTATTCTAAGTTTGGTTTTTATTGAGACTTGTTATGTGAAAGAAGGTTTAATATTTCTTACTATTTATTAGGATTCAATGTTTAATCAAAAGTAGTTATTTTATTTTTTTTTCCAAATAAGATAGGCTAAAACGATCAGCGGCAAAACCATTATACCCAAATAGACCGCATTCATACTAAGTAGTTTTGCAGGCGTGTAAATGACAGCCACAACAATACCTACAATAGCACCGCCCATGTGCGCATCGTGTCCTATATTACCAACCTTTTTCAGCATACCATAGATGGAAAAAGCCAGATATCCAAGCCCGAAAATCCATCCCGGGATATCTATCGGAATAAAGAAAAAGCGAAGAGGCATTGTGGGATATACAGCTATAGCAGCAAATAGTATACCTACCACTCCTCCTGAAGCACCGATGGCACTGTAGTAGTATTCTTTTCGATGGATGAAAAGAGAGAGTAATCCTCCGCCAATGATAGACAAAAAGTAAATAGCCAGATATATCCATACTCCGAAAGAGTAGGTAATAATATCGGAGAAGAAGTACAATGTCATCATATTAAACAATAGATGCATATAGTCTCCATGAAGTGTTGCAGATGTTAGCAGCCTGTCCCATTGTTTCGAGTTGCCCAAAATAGCCCCTACATTAAACTTGTAGCGTTCAAAAAAGGCCATATCACCAAAGCCCTTTATGCTGGTTATAACTGTGAGGGCAATAATCAAAATAGGTAAAACAGACTGTAAACTAAAATCCATAATTTTCATTTTTCGTAAAGGCAAAGGTATAAAAAAGAGTATAAGCCTTGAAAATTTTGTGCTATATTTCTTTCGACGAAGTCATTCCTCCCTTACAGATTGATAGTTTGAATATTTTCATGTAAATTTGAAACCTATAATTAATTAGAATAGAACGGCATGAAATCTATATTTATCTGGCTATTTATTATGTTTGCTTGTGTTCCTGTGGCATTTTCACAAACTCTTTCTGAAGCAAAAGAATTATATCTTCAGGGAGAATATGCAAAGGCTTTACCCATTTTAGAGGAAGAATATAAAGCTAAGCCGGAAGATGCTAATCTAAATCAATGGTATGGGGTTTGTCTTCTGGAAACGGGAGGAGATCTTAAAAAAGCGGAAGAATGCCTCATTATTGCTTCTAAAAAAAGAATCCAAGAATCTTTTTTGTATCTGGGGCAATTATATGGGCAAGAATATAAGTTTACACAATCGGAAGAATCTTTCAACAAATACGAAGCCGGTCTTAAAAAGAAAGATGAAGCATCGAGAGCAAAATTAGACGAAAAGAGAAAAGTGATGTCACGTCTTCGGCGTATGGTGTCCAACACAGAAGATATACAGATAATAGATAGTATAATTGTAGATAAGGCGAAATTTCTTTCAGCTTATAAATTGAGTCTCAGCTCAGGAAAACTAGAACCCTTTGACAAAATTTTCGCATCAGCAAAGCATATAGATGCAACGGTATATACGAATGAAAAAGGGACTAAAATGTATTATGCCAAGCCCGATAAAGAGAATCTGTTCAGTCTTTACTCTAAAGAAAAGTTGTTCGATGATTTTGGTAATGAAAAGAAACTTTCAGCAAACAATTTTGGCCTTTCCGGTGATATAAATTATCCGTACGTAATGGCAGATGGAGTGACAATTTATTTTGCAGCAAAAGATGAAGAGACACTCGGAGGGTATGATTTGTTTGTCTCTCGCTACAATATGAATACAGATACCTATCTTGCTCCTGAACGTCTGAATATGCCATTCAATTCGTTGTTTAATGACTATATGATGGCCGTGGACGAAGAAAAGGGTATTGGCTGGTTTGCCTCCGATAGATATATGCCTAAAGGGAAAGTTTGCATATATACATTTGTTCCGAATAAAGTCGTGAAAACCATCCAGAGCGAGGATGAAAGCTATCTGGCAGGCAGAGCTAAAATATCTTCGATAAAGAGTACATGGCAAAAAAATAATAATTACAAAAATCTGATTGCGTTGGCTCGCCAAGAAGCTGTTGTGAAAGTAGAGGTGACTCATGATTTTGAATTCGTTATTAATGATAACAAGACGTATTATAAAATGTCAGATTTCAAAAATAGAACAGCTCAGAGTACATATTCGAAGGTAGTAGAGATGAAATCGGAACTAAAAGGACTATCCGAAAAGTTGGAAAAACTGCGTGCAGATTATAGTACTGCATCTCAGGATGAAAAGCGGAGAATCTCTTCTGATATCTATAGCCTCGAAAAGGAAGTCGAACAATTGCAAGTGAGTATACCGCAAATGGAAATACAGGCAAGAAATCAAGAGATACAAGCCCGATAGTTCTTTTGTTTAATTTGAAGTTTACTTAGAATAACAAAAAACCACAAACAATACATAATTGATAGTAAATCGTTATATTTGCAACCTGTTTTATATTAAATAATTTACTCTATACCAATAAAAAAATGAGAATCGCTATTGTTGGCACAAGTGGTGCTGTAGGTCAGGAGTTTTTAAGAGTTCTTGACGAACGAAATTTCCCGATAAAGGAATTAGTATTATTCGGTTCTGCCAGAAGCGCAGGCAATGTCTATACGTTTCGTGATAAACAGTATACGGTGAAGGAGCTGAAGCACAATGACGATTTTAAAGATATAGATATTGCTTTTACATCGGCAGGAGGAAGTGTTTCTATCGAATATGCTGAAACCATTACTAAGTATGGCGCAATCATGATAGACAACTCAAGTGCTTTCCGTATGGATAAGGATGTACCTCTTGTTGTACCTGAAGTAAATGGCGAGGATGGAAAAGTTCGTCCTAAAGGGATAATCGCAAATCCAAACTGCTCAACTATACAGATGGTAGTGGCAATGAATGTGATAGAAAAGATATCTCATATCAAAAGGGCGCATGTAGCAACTTATCAGGCAGCATCAGGAGCAGGAGCAGCGGCTATGGAAGAGTTGATCAATCAATTTAAGCAAATTGCATTCAACAATGATGTGGCTGTAGAGAAGTTTGCTTACCAGCTTGCGTATAACGTAATTCCTCACATTGACGTGTTTACAGATAATGGATATACAAAAGAAGAGTTGAAGATGTACAACGAAACGCGTAAGATTATGCACTCTGATATAGAAGTGAGTGCAACCTGTATCCGTGTTCCTGTACTTCGTTCTCATTCTGAGGCTATCTGGGTAGAGACTGAGAGACCTGTGTCGCCGGAAGAAGCCCGTGAGGCATTCTCGAAAGCTGAAGGAATTGTGTTGCAAGACAATCCCGCACAAAAAGAATATCCGATGCCATTGTTTGTTGCAGGACAAGACCCTGTATATGTTGGACGTATACGCCAAGATATAGCGAATAAGAATGGTTTGACATTCTGGGTAGTAGCCGATCAGATCAAGAAAGGTGCAGCATTAAATGCTGTTCAGATAGCAGAGTATTTGATTAAAGAAAATGCTATTTAAGTCAGGAAACTGTTTGTATAATCAAAACAAACAACTATATTTGCATCGCAATTAGCGAAAAGCCGATTGTGGTTTCAGGAAGTGTGGGTGAGTGGCTGAAACCACCAGTTTGCTAAACTGACGTACGGGTA
>NZ_DAOKYH010000027.1:0-28625 GCF_035323175.1 Dysgonomonas sp.
CCTGTCATCGTTCCATTTGTTGTGCCTTTTTCTGACACGCTGGCACCAATCAAAGGTTCTCCGGCCTCATCTAGGGCAATTCCTTTTACTGTAATTTTTTGAGTTTGTTGTGTTGTCTTGGGATCCTGATTAACGTCTTTCTTTTCAGAAAGGAGGATTTTCTTATCTCTTATTTCGTAAGAGATGCTTGTTCCAGAAAAAACTTTCTGCAACACTTGAGGCAAGTCTGTGTTTGTTACCTCAATGCTTACAATTCTATCGGTATTGACTACAGGCTGGCTATATGCAAAAGTATAACCTGTCTGTTCGGCAATTGTTGATAAAACTTTTTCCAGCTTCGCCTGCTGAAGATTCATAGTTACCTTTTGTGCAGACACTGTTATCGTCGTACACAGAAACATAACCAGAAAAGCTAAAATTACACGTTTCATAGTTTACATTTTTTAAGGTTAAAAAATAGGTCCTTTACATAATAGACCCACAAGGATAAAAAAAGTATGACTAGGAAATGTATTTTTTTTATGATTTTATTTTAGTAGGGCTATTACATACTGACAATCACAGTATTTCCATCAAGTGTAAATTTTACAGGAGAGATCTTTTCTAGGTCTTTTAAAATTTTTTCTAATGATACGTTCTCCGAAACAATGGTATATGAGTAAATATAAGCTCGCCTGTCTTCTACTGTAAAAGAAACATTATACCAACGTTCGAGATCTGCAATAACATCTTTTAGAGGTGTATCTTTAAATGCGAGAATATCTTTTTTCCATAACGAAACAAAACCTGTATCTTCATTTTTCGTAATTCTACATTCTCCAGTTTTTCGATCATAAGCAAGTTTTTCTCCCGGCTTTATATAATATTGTCCTTTTGTAAAAGGGATAAGACTTATATTACCATTATCCAAAGCTAAATATATTAGGTTACTGGTAGAATATGCCTTAACATTGAACTCTGTACCATAAACCTTTACCATATCATCATCTATTTGTACAATAAAAGGTCTGTCGGGGTTTTTATCTACTGTAAAATAGGCTTCTCCGTTCAAAAAAACTTTTCTGTCAAACAAACTAAATTTTTTAGGGTAACGCAAATGAGTATCCGAATTCAGATAAGCTTTTGTACCATCTTGAAACATAACCTGTAACCGCTCACCTTTAGGTACATATACATCAACATACTCTGTTTTACCAAAAAGATCTACTTTTTTATTAACCTGCCACCCCAATCCGAGCAACAAAATAAATGGTATGACAATAGCAGCTACTCGGTACATTGTACGACGCAGTTTTCGTCGCCTTTCCCTGGCAAGTATTTCATTAAACATTTTATCTGATGGAATTTCATGATCAACAAAAAGCTCTTCATAGCCTTCTTTTGCATTAAAAGAACGCATATCCATCTCATGAGACAGATACATTTGTCCTTCCTCGGTAGCAAACCATTCTACTACCGTTGCAGTTTCCTCGAGTGTTGCAATACCATCAACAACTTTTCTGATCGTTTCTTCAGATGGTCTTTCCATTTTTAATACGAATTATAATATAGTATGTTAGTATTTTCATATATTATTGACACACATAGCCTATGAAAGAATGATAAATAAAATACTTATTAACATTTTTCCTAAGTGGGCTCTTAAAAGTTTAATTGACTGCGCATAGTGAGTCTTTACCGTATGGATAGAAATTTGCATTTTATCAGCAATTTCTTGATTCGATAAATCGCCTTCCATTTTTAATAAACATACTTGTCTTTTCTGTAGAGGCAACATCTCCAATGCTTTTCTGAAAAGCATCATTAATTCTTTTTGCTCAATAATATCGAATAGATTATCCTCGTAAGATTCTACAGATAAAGCTAACTCATAATTCTTTTTTATAGCAGTATTATTATCTCTGATCTGGTTTAGTATATAGTTCTTCGTTATGGTATAAAGAAAATTCTTTAGGCTGACTTTAATCTTAATATCCTTACGAAATTCCCATAATTTAGAAAAAACATGCTGAATGGCATCCTCCGACATATCTCTATCTTTCAGATATGTATAAGCTAATAGATACAATTGTTTATGATATCTATTATATACGATAGTAAAAGCCTCCTTATTGCTTTTCTGTATCAAAAAGAATAAGTCAGAATCGTCCATCTGTTGATCTATACGCGCATGTAGTTTTAGAGACATACTGAATTAAGAAAGGTTAACGATACAAATCTACTAATTTTATATATTCAAGACCAAAAAGCTCAATAGCTTTTGGCTGAAAGTTTCTATAATTGATCTTTTTATCTAAATTTGCAAAAGAAGCCGCTTAAAACTGTATCAACACTTTATTTATTTAAAATGAGGATTATATATATATCATCTTTGTCTTTATTGTTTACCTCGTGTAACTCGTCTTGGTTTGTAAATATAGGCATAATTGGCATTATGGCAATGTTCGGGATTATGTTATTATCATTTGCGTTAATGTTTTTCTTGATAGCACGCCGAAAAAAGAAAGGAGAAAAGAGCTTAGTTAAATTTAATAATGACCTATATTTTGCATTAAAAAAGTTAGACACTCCTCAACAGAAGGTAGACATGCTAAGTACCCTCATCGAACGAATAAATAATGATGAGAAATATAAAAAAGATACCGAATGGCGGAATAAGGTGTTACTGAAAACATATGTACACCTTGCTACAGCATATTATCAGATGGGAGATGAAATGCGAACATTGAATGTATGCTCCGATATTATAGACCTCGATCCCAAAGACGCAATGTCATACTACAACCGAGGCTCAATATACAGCAATATGGGACTATACGATAAAGCCTTACAAGATCTGGATAAAACGATCGACTTACAGCCCGATTATGCCAGTGCGTACAACAATCGCGGGTTAGTATACGAAAAACTTGAATATTACGACAAAGCCATACTTGACTATAACAAAGCCTTAAAGCTTGAAAATTCAGCAATAGCTTATTATAATAGAGGAAATACTTACTATGAAATGGAAGAATACAATAAGGCTCTACAAGATTACCAAACTGTAATAGAAATGTTAAATGATAACGATGATTCAGATCTAAGAAAAGAGGTAGAAACAAGCATTAAGATTGTAAAAAGCAAAATAGACCAATAAATAAGTATTGGCCAACAACTTACCTTCACAATTCAGATAAATAAATATAGATATAATCTTTTCTATAAGAACTAGGATTATGCTGTAGATTCGTTCTGCGCAAAAGAAAGTCCGCGAAATCACCTTCGCAGACTTCCCAACCTTAACACAAACTTTACAAAACTACACAATAGAGTTGATTGCAGCCTGATTACTTGGTTCAAATGTATTTCAGGAACCAACTCTGTGTTTCTTTATATTGTATTTTTGATTGTAAATAACAAAGCGATCCTTCATTATTGAAGCGGTAATTTCACCTGACTCGATTGTATTTATCTCAAAAACGAATATTATCTCTATTTGCTCAGCAAAGATAGTAAATTTTACACATTAACAATAGATAATATCTATTTTTTTTTCAAAATTAATCCTATTTTGAGATTTTACTTGCTTATTTCCTTTCTCAAGTATTCAGAAGTAAAGCTATTACCCTTTTTTACAATATCTTCGGGTTTCCCATAACCAACCACAGTTCCACCTCCAATTCCACCATCAGGTCCCATATCGATGATGTAATCTGCACTTTTTATTATATCTTGATTATGTTCTATAACGATTATTGTATTTCCTCTGTCAACAAGCTTATTAAGTACTCCGAGTAAAACCCGTATATCCTCAAAATGCAGGCCGGTAGTAGGTTCATCCAATATATAGATGGTATTCCCTGTATCTGTACGGGCTAGTTCGGTTGCAAGTTTAACACGTTGAGATTCCCCACCGGACAATGTGGTTGAAGGTTGTCCAAGTTTTAGATACCCAAGTCCCACTTCTTGCAGTACTTTAATCTTATGTAGTATATTAGGAACATTCTCAAAGAACTCTACAGCCATATTGATGGTCATATCCAAAACATCAGCTATTGATTTCCCCTTGAATCGCACCTCTAGCGTTTCTCTATTGTAACGTTTGCCATGACATTCTTCACATTGCACATATACATCCGGTAAGAAATTCATTGCGATGGTTTTATAACCGTTACCGCCACAGACTTCGCAACGACCGCCTTTCACATTAAAAGAGAAACGTCCGGCTTTATAGCCTCTTATTTTGGATTCGGGAAGATTGACGAATAAATTTCTTATATCTGAAAAAACGCCCGTATAGGTTGCAGGATTCGAACGTGGTGTACGTCCTATCGGCGATTGATCTACACTTATCACCTTATCTACAAGATCTATCCCTTCAAGCGTCTTATAAGGCAATGGATCAGCCAAAGAGCGATACAAGTGTTGACTCAGAATAGGGAGCAATGTCCCATTTACAAGACTCGATTTTCCACTCCCCGAAACACCCGTTACACAAATAAATGTATTTAAGGGAAATGAAACATCCACTCCCTTAAGGTTATGTCCGGTTGCACCTTTCAATGTAATCTTCTTTCCATTGCCTTTGCGTCTATTCTTAGGTATCTCAATTTCAAGCTTACCATTCAGGTAATTAGCTGTCATTGTATTGGTTTTGAGCATATCGTCGGGAGTACCTGCAAAAACAACCTTCCCTCCTCGCCTACCGGCATAAGGCCCCATATCTACAATATAGTCAGCTTCCAGCATTATGTCTTTGTCATGCTCTACTACAATAACAGAGTTGCCTGTATCACGTAACTTTTTCAAAGAATCTATCAGCCTTGTATTATCTCTCTGATGAAGTCCGATACTAGGCTCGTCGAGTATATAAAGCACATTTACAAGCTGAGAACCGATCTGTGTAGCCAAGCGTATACGTTGACTTTCACCTCCCGAAAGAGATACGGATGGACGATTTAGAGATAAATAATTAAGACCGACATCTAATAAAAAAGACAAGCGGGATACGATCTCCTTCTTTATTTCTCCGGCAATCAGCTTTTGCCTTTCAGAGATATGTACATCCATATCTTGTATCCATTCGAAGAGATGCTGAATATCCATCTCAGCAAGATCGGCAATATTCTTATCATTTATTTTGTAATGAAGAGCTTCTTTACTCAATCGTTGTCCATTACAGTCGGGACAAACATCTGTTTTGATAAACTGTTCTGCCCACTTTTGTGCCGAAGCAGAAGAATCACTATCCTGCTGCATTTCGATATATTTGGCAACACCCTCAAAAGCGACTACATAATTAGAACTTCCTAAAGACTCGTTCTTAATTTGCAAACGCTCTTCTGTTCCAAACATGATTTCATCTATTGCTTCCTCAGGAACATCTTTTATTGGTGTCTTAATCGTAACACCATACTTCTCACAGATAGCCTCTATCTGCCAGAAGAATAATGAGTTTTTATATTTTCCTAATGGAGCTATACCTCCCGCATAGATACTCAATTGTGGTTTCGGCACAATCTTTTCCATATCTATTTTATTCACTACTCCCAATCCCTTGCAACGAGGACAAGCGCCATGTGGCGAGTTAAAAGAGAATGAATGCGGAGCAGGATCACTATAAGATAACCCTGTAGACGGACACATCAATTGGCGGCTAAAATGCCTTACCTCCCCTGTATCTACGTCCTGTATCATAATCAGCCCATCGCCTTGCTTCATTGCTGTGCGCAAGCTTGTTTTGAGATTATCAGCAAATTTATTGGAAACAACCAACTTATCAATCAGGATTTCTACACTGTGCATCTTGTATCTATCAAGACGCATACCGGGTATAATTTCACGAATTGCACCATCCACACGTACTGTCAGATAACCTTTTTTATTTATTTGCTCAAACAACTCCTTGTAGTGACCTTTTCTGTTACGAACAACGGGGGCAAGCAAATATACTTTCTTCCCGATATAACGCTCAAGAATAAGCTCTAAAATTTGGTCTTCGGTATATTTAACCATTTTCTCTCCGGTGAGATAAGAATAGGCTTCTCCCGCACGAGCATATAATAGGCGAAGAAAGTCGTAGATTTCGGTAGTTGTTCCTACAGTCGATCGTGGGTTACGATTTGTTGTTTTCTGTTCTATAGATATTACCGGACTCAGACCTGTAATTTTATCTACATCAGGTCTCTCCATCCCCCCCAAGAAGTTACGGGCATAAGCCGAAAACGTTTCTATATAACGTCTTTGGCCTTCTGCAAAAATAGTATCGAACGCTAATGATGATTTGCCACTTCCACTGAGTCCTGTAATCACAACAAGTGAATCTCGTGGAATTTCTACATCAATATTTTTAAGATTATGAACACGTGCGCCATATACATTTATGACGTCTTTTTCTTCGGGTATAGTTGTCTCCATCAAATTTCCAAACGCTCCTTGTCTAATTATGCATATTTTAATTAGTCATGCGAAATCCATGCTTTATCATGGACTCTTACCTTACTACCTTTCTTGTAGTACAATGATTCCTGTGTAGGAATAAGAATTGTATATGAACTTTGGCTTTTAGCCGAAATTGTTAATTTACGATCTCTCAGCCAGCTATTAAAATCTTTCAATTGTGCATATGTCAACCCTTTTTCTTTTGCAAAAGATGCCAGATCAGGAATCGATTCTGTTACTTCAACTTTTGTAAATTCAATCGGTTTGTACAGATCTTTTTCTGTGAGGATAAATCCATATTTAGAAGGATTTTCAAATAGCAACTTTATAGCCAACATTCGAAAATAATAGCGTGAAGTCTCAGAAACGAGCCACAGATCAAGACTTTCGTCAACCTGTTGTTTATCTAGCTCTCCGCTGATACGCCCCTGTCCGGCATTGTATGACATTGCCACGCTTGTCCAACTGCCATATTTATTGTAAGCTTCCTTCAGATATTTACATGCAGCCTTAGTTGATTTTTCTATCGAATATCTTTCATCCACTTCAGAAGAAACCTCCAATCCATATCCGGGTGCGGTTTTTGGCATAAACTGCCATAGTCCGGCTGCGCCGGCAGAAGATACTGCTCTATGGTCTAAACTACTTTCTATTACCGCCAGATATTTAAAATCTTCAGGAATTCCATTTTCTTTTAAAATCGGCTCAATAATAGGAAAATATCGATTCGCTCTTTTTATAAGTAATAACGTCGTCGAATGTAAATATGTAAATCCGTTTATCTCTCTATCAAATCTCTCATGAAGATCGTATCGGTCAAGCTTTATCTCCTCCCCTGCAAAATCAACCTTCTCGGGAATGTCTATAGATTTCGTCATAGATAAGACATAAGGAACTTTAGACTCTGTTTCGCTATGGCTATTATTCGACAATAACACAAAAGCTAAAACACAGACACAAACAACTGGAATAGTGAACAATAATACTCTCTTCATTTATCGCTAGTTTTGTAATATTTCATTAAAAAAATAGCTATCAAAGGTACAATTTTATTTCTGGAAGTAAAAGTCCGACAAACATTGCTTATCTATAATTTATCTTAAAGCAGCATTTTTTGAGCATCACAGCCCTTCCTGTTTTTAGTATTCGAATTTTCCTTGTTGACAAAAACAGTCCTTATAAACAGATTCCAGGTCCTCAACTTGTTCAGTGAAAATACCATAAACGGATGAACCTGAACCCGACATTGAAGCATACAGCGCACCCTGTCGGTACAAACTATTCTTTATATCGCCTATAGCCGGATATTTAGCAAACACACTTTCCTCAAAATCATTCTCCATCAAACCTCGCCATTCTGCAACAGGTAATTTTACGATTTCCTTCAGAGACTGTTTTGGTTGTTTTGGTGAAATCAAAGCGAAAGCATCTTTTGTAGGTACATGTATCTCAGGCTTTATCAGTACAAAATAATAGTTTTTAAGAGACAATTCAATCTTTTCGAAAACTTCACCTATTCCTGTGGCAAATACGGGATGATTATATATAAAAAAGGGACAGTCGGCTCCAAGTTGGACAGCCAATCTGATTAGTTCCCCATCAGACGCATTCAACTGAAAAGTTTGATTCAACAGCTTAAGCATAAACGATGCATCAGCTGATCCTCCACCCAAGCCTGCACCAAACGGTATTTTCTTTAATAAATGAACTTCCACAAATGGAAAATCATAATGTTTTCGCATTAAGGACAATGCCCTCATCACCAAATTTGTTCCGGGTGATGCATCAACCTTAATTCCTGATTCGAAAAAAGTATCCTTCCCTTGCTCATCTTTTACAATAATTTCAAGAGCATCTTTTATCGTTAAAGGATAAAAAACTGTTTCAAGGTTGTGATATCCATCAGGTCTCTTGGATACTATATTCAACCCTAAATTTATTTTTGCATTGGGAAAGGTTATCATATTTCTGTTTTGAGTATAAGTCTAATGATTTTTGATAGTCTGCCTCAGAAGCAAAACTTCTGTGTATAATAAGAATAAACGAAGTCTTTACTTTTGAGACAGATTTTTTTGATATAATTATTACACCAGTTTTTTTATTAAAGCCTCTTTATCTCCATATATATAGTCGATAACAGGAACCTCTATCATTGTATAAGCTCCCGGCGCTTGTTTCATTGTAGCCCTAGCCGAAGCAACTAGTACCTGAGCTGTTAAAGCAGGATTGTTGATCTTCATATTAAAGTCTAAGAGCTGATTCTGAGTTGCACCCGACACGCCTTTACGAACCATATTCACTCCATGTCCCATATCTTTCAAGTTGTCTACATTTTCAACCTGCATCACATGTGTTTCATCATGTGTAAAATAGTCATCGCTTTTTATTGCTGCCGCTACATCAGCAAAGTTATAGCCTTCTTCGACCTCAATATATACCATACGACGATGAATACTAGTACCCAGTGGAATAGTCATCGACAATGCTGCCTTTACTCCCTTAATAGCTTTTACGGCAACAGTATGTCCCATACTCATACCCGGACCGAAATTAGTATATGTTACGCCTTTGGGTGCCATAAACTCAAACATGGAACGGATCATAGAATCTGTACCGGGGTCCCATCCTGCTGATATGATAGATACGGTATTATTTGCTTTGGCCACAGCATCCAGCTCACGGCGTAAATTTACAATACCACCGTGTATGTCATAACTATCTACCGTATTGATACCCAATGCAAGGCACTCTTTAGCATATTCTTCAACGCTGCGAGTGGGAGTGCAAAGCACAGCCACATTCACGTCTTTTAGTTCTTTTATTGATTTTACGACCTGATACTTTTTTAGTTCATCAGGCACATTTGATGGATCACGACGGACAATACCGGCCACCTCAAAATCGGGTGAAGTAATAATTGCATCCAATACATACTGTCCAATATTTCCGTAACCGACAATAGCTGCTCTAATTTTATTCATTGATATTGATTTATATTTGTTAGATTTATAACTATAATTTTTTATTAATCAGACTATATCTGAGTGGCTTCCTTCATAAAGTTGTACAGCCATTCCATAGCATGAAAATCGTCTTTTATCAAATTGGCAAAATCAGGAGAAAACAATTCCTCTCCTACAGGTTGAGTCTTACTTACCCATATTCCTTTGCGTTGTATCCATGGTTGGAAATACTCGGGTAGATCATTAGGTATAGGTCGCTTATATTCCTCGCCATTTATTACATATCCCCGATCTAATACAGAAGCTTGAGTTACTCGCTGAAACTCCTCAGCATCATAAGTAACCTCGTCTCGGAAAGCATCCATTACTTTTTTCTTTGGCTGAAACAGCCCTAAGCCAAGCGTATATCCGGTAGCCGATATCTCCATAAAGTATCCCGGATAGTCTTTCCATATATCGTTTGTTACGGGGATCTGAAAAGCCATCCACATAAAATCTTTATAGGGATCTTTATTCTTCGAAAAACGTGTATCTCTATATATCCTCGATAGGCATCGGTGGGGGCGTAATTCAAAAGACTGATCGATATTATGCATTGCGGGAGACAAAGCTGTAACCAATGCCTTTAATGGATTCAACAGCTCTTTCTCATATACATGTTTATTCTCATCAAACCATTCTTTATAGTTGTTCTCTTTCAGGTCTTTGAGAAACTGAAAAGTATTTGGAGTAAAGCCTTTGAATGTTAATTCTTTCATATCTACATTAATCCTTTATATATGATAATTTTTTATTCCTAAATATAAAGGTAAAAAAATAGCAGCTTTTTACAAAACTGCTATTCTTTATTTATTCTATTTTTATTTTGCAAGTTGCATTATAACAGCCATTACCTCAGCTCCGATATCCTCTGCCTCTTTCATCGAATGAGCTTCAGAATACACCCGGATAATAGGTTCGGTATTCGACTTGCGAAGGTGCACCCATTTGTCTGGGAAATCTATTTTCACACCATCTATATCTGTTACATCATATTGAACATATTTTTCTTTAACAGCTTTCAGTATAGCATCTACATCGATACTTGGCGTTAGCTGTACCTTCTGTTTTGCTATAAAATATTCGGGATATGATGCACGTATTTCACTTACTTTTTTCTTCTCGTGTGCCAAATGAGAAAGGAACAATGCAATACCTACTAAAGAGTCACGTCCATAGTGGCTTGCAGGATAGATAACACCACCATTTCCTTCTCCTCCAATCACGGCATTGGTAGCCTTCATCAGCGTAGTTACATTCACCTCTCCTACTGCAGAAGCATTGTATTCACAACCGTATTTACGGGTTACATCACGCAAAGCACGGCTAGAGCTCAGATTGGATACAGTATTTCCCGGAGTATGTTTCAATACATAGTCTGCAACAGCAACGAGCGTATATTCTTCTCCAAAAAACTCTCCGTTCTCGCATACAATAGCTAAACGGTCTACATCCGGATCTACAACAAAGCCCACATCAGAAGGTGTGGTCTTCACCATTGTAAATATATCTTTGAGATGCTCTGGCAGAGGCTCAGGATTATGCGGAAAATCACCATTCGGTGTGCAGTAAAGTTCATTGACTCTATTTACTCCCAAAGCTTTTAATAGTTTAGGCAGCACAATTCCTCCCACAGAGTTTACACAATCGATAGCTACTTCAAAGTCTGCGGCTTTAATGGCATCTACGTCTACAAGCTCTAAATCTAAAACCGCCTGTATATGTTTATCTGTATAGTCTTTTTCCGTAAGCGTACCAACATGATCTATATGTGCATAATCAAAATCTTCGGCCTCAGCTATAAGAAGAACCTCTTCTCCTTCTTTAGCATTTAAGAATTCTCCTTTTTCATTCAGAAGCTTCAATGCATTCCATTGTTTTGGGTTATGGCTGGCTGTGAGTATAATTCCACCACATGCTTTTTCCATTGTTACGGCAAGCTCAGTAGTAGGTGTTGTAGCCAAACCAATATTAACGACATCAAAACCCATCCCCATAAGAGTTCCGGTAACAATCTGTTCCATCATCTTACCAGAGATACGGGCATCGCGTCCAACAACTATTTTGTTCGAATCATTATTCTTACTTTCTCTAATGAAAGTTGCATAGGCTGATACAAATTTCACAGTATCTAAAGGGTTTAATCCATCGCCGACTCTACCGCCAATGGTTCCTCTAATTCCTGAAATAGATTTAATTAAGGTCATTTTTATTATATTAATGTAGTAACTGTCTAAAACTTATTTTGCATCAGGTACAATTGTATATTTCAGACGTCCAAAATATATCGGCTCGTACGATCCTGATTGCTGATAATAAGATCCATTTGAAAAAGGAACAATTAAACTTACCTGTGCCTGATTTCCCAGATTATAACTTAGAGGTAAAGCGCATCCCGGTGAAAGGAAATAATACATATAATATTCACTAGACAAGCTATAGATATAGTTGGTGTTACTAAATAAGTAAGAACTGGTATTTCCGTAATCCATGTACATATATGCAAATTCAGTAACCCCTTGAATATCATTCGTAATTAAAGTATCCGGGTTTGTTTGCAGCATTTTTGTATCATAAAATCGCATGGTCACATAGTCGCCTAATTTGATCTTGTCTTTTGTTCCCGAATCAATCACATGAATGTAAATACCTGTATTAGGGTCTTTGAAATATTCTTTATCTTTAAAAACTCTGGTTTCGGGATATTTATTAATCACCTTTATACCCGATGTATCGATAAAGCGATTGATTGTTTTCTCTTCTTTCTTTAACTTATCGGCATAAGTCTCGCTTCCACATGCAACAAATATGATAGCAAATCCGATAAAAGCAAATATAACACCAATGATTTTTTTCATTTATATTTATGTTATTTAGTAAGTATATTATTCTTTTTCAATAAGTCACCAAATTCGGGCAAGGCCTTTTCAAATATTGCAATAGCCTCATCCATTGTTCCGTAAAACTCTCCTCCCGCTGCATTCAGGTGACCACCACCGTTAAAACATTTAGAAGCAAATTGATTGCTAGGAAAGTCTCCTTGTGAACGAAACGAAATTTTTATAAAATCATTGTCTTCACGAATAAAAACTGAAAAAATAATTCCTTTTATATTCAACGGCAAATTTGCAAACCCCTCAGTATCTCCTTTTTTTACATTGTATCGACTTTGTTCCTCATTCGTCAGCCAAATGAGAGCTGAGTTATATTCAGGATAAACCTTCATTTTCTCACTTAATGTATATCCTAACATGCGATAACGATCTTCGGTATAGTTATGATATACATTCGAATATATCTGATCTTTATTTATTCCTTTTTTCAGTAATTCTCCTATGATATAATATATTTCAATATTATTGGAGTTGTAAGTAAATGCTCCTGTATCGGTCATCATACCGGTATAAATAGCAGTAGCAGTATTGTAACTCATCACTTCAAAATCGCCCATACGGCAGATCAAACGAAACACGAGTTCGCTAGTAGATGATATTTCAGGGTATGAAATCATTACATCACAGAACTCTGTTGGATCAGGGTGATGATCTATCAAGACTTTCTTTCCCTTAGCAGCCTCAATAAATGGAGCCAAATGGTGTGACCGCTTTGGCACATTAAAGTCGAGACAAAAGATAAGCTCAGCCTCTGCTATAAGCTTTTGAGCATATTCGGGATATTTTTCATAATCAAAAATATCCTTCGCTCCGGGTATCCATTTCAAAAAATCAGGAAATGAATTAGGAACTATAATATTTACATCATTACCCAAGTCATTCAAATAATGGTACAAACCAAGAGAAGATCCAATAGCATCTCCATCAGGAGAAACATGGGTAACTATTACAATTTTGTCATATTGATCGAGTAGCTCTTCTACCGCTGTTATCTTCTGACTAGCTATTATTTTCGATATCATTTACAAGAACTCCTTATTCTAATTAAAATACAAACAACAAAAGTACTAAAAAATCAAACTAAATGCACCACTTTGAGTTACATCATGATAAGGAATATTTAGTTTTTGACATTCTTTAGCTAGTCGGTGCCTAGTATATCTTGATAATGAAGTATCTAAAACTACATTTTCTATCCAAAAGAGCTGAGTTAAAGAATATAAAGAGAAACTGTTACTGTGAGTAAGCACCAAATTGTTAACCTTAAATCTTTCTTCTGTAGCCTGCTCTTTCCAGTTATCAGAAGACAAAATCAGCATATTGTTTACTTTATAACCAATGTATATATAGCCACTCGTGGTATCACCCGGTAGGATATCTGTTTGAACCCCAGACTTACTCCATTTTATCTCTGAAGCCTGACTTCTATTATAAACAGTTATCACTTCTGTATTATCAACGGCCTTGCTGTGAATATGACTCGTAAGCAATATCAATATGGCGGTTAAGCCTATAATTAAAGCCTTCGATTTCTTATATATAAGGAAAGCCAATATCCCGATTATCATCGTAAAGATCAACAACAAGTCGACAAAGGAAACTTTTACATTTTGCAAAAGAGCAAAGGGTAATTGTTCAAATAAATGAATTGCGTAGGTCATAAAACTAATTAATACCTGTAAAAGTTTCACCGGAAGATAGTATAAGTAATAACTAAAATCAGAGAATACAAAACTCAACACCTTTGCAAAGACAATTCCTCCCGCAGCATACATAATCAAAGAAACGACAGGGACTATAATCAGATTGGCAATAAAGAAATATGTAGGGAACGTTCCGAAATAGTAAAGGCAAATAGGAAACGTAGCCAACTGCGCAACAACTGAAAGAGCAAACATCTGCCAGATATATCTTATATACTTATTCTTTATCTTAATCAGACCCGACATCTTTGGGTGAAGATATAAAATAGAGAGTACGGACATGAAACTTAATTGCAGCCCAATATCAAACAAAGAGAAAGGGTTGACTAAAAGCATAAAGAATGCAGCGATGAACAAGGCGTGAATAGAAAAGCTTTTTCGCCTAACTATTTCCGATACACAAAACACACTTAACATTGCGCTTGCCCTAACTACCGAAGGAGGCAAACCCGTAATAAAAGCATACCCCCATAATAAAAGAATTATAAGGACTGGCTTTATCCAATAGTACTTTGAATTTCGATGAACAAAGCCCAGTAGGAAGGTCATCATTACATAAATAATACCAACATGCAATCCGCTCACGGATAAAACATGTACGGTTCCCGTCGTCCTGAATCCTTGTTTCAGATCATCACTCAATTCATTCTGATAGCCAAGAGTCAACGCGAACAGAACAGCATACTCTGTCTCTTTCAGATCCAAAGCCTTATAGAAATCGAGAATAGCTTGCCTGCAACGTAAAGCTTGATACTTAAAGTTAGATGAGACTTCTCCTGTCCTTTTATAAGCATCTGATGAGACATAAACAGAACCTACAAAGTTCTGATTGTACATATACCTGACATAATCAAAATCATTCGGATTACCCATATTTCGGAAGGGCTGAATCTCGCCATAAAAAAGGAACTCATCCCCCGGGTTCAATCGATCAGAAATTAACGAATTTCTTTGAAAATAACAGACAACCTGCCTATCTTCATCGGGTAAAAGCACCCGATATGCAACAGTCTTGACTTTCTCTTGAGGAGAGTCTGTTACAATACCTCTATAAAGGTTTTTTGTCCCCGAAAAAGTATATTCAGATAAGTACTGACGATGCGCTGTAGAGAAAGCTCCTATTCCGACAGTTGCTAAAACTACGCCCAAACCAAAGAGCCAACGTAAAGAAAATCGCCGATCTTTTGGCACAAAGTATGACAAAAGCATAGCCATAGTTCCTGACAGGAAAAAGACTATGCTTATATATTCGTTCTTAAAATAGTACTGAAACAGGATACCTACAATCAGCGAGAGCAAGAAGAAAAGGAATGGTATTTTCGACAATGGATTTCTCATTCCACAGCACCTGTTAATACTACATGAAGTCTATTACAGACTTTTCAGTTTGTGAATCATTTCTGTCGGGTTGGCATCAGCAAACACAGCATTCCCGGCAACCAAAACATCTGCTCCGGCATCAACCAAGCGTTTTCCCGTTTCCAAATTTACACCTCCATCTACTTCGATAAGAGTATGTAACCCTCGTCTTACAATCAGATCTTTAAGACAAGACACTTTATCGAGTGTGCGCTCTATAAATTTCTGACCACCAAAGCCCGGATTTACAGACATAAGCAATACCATATCCAAATCCTGAAGTATATCTTCGAGTAAACTAACAGGAGTATGAGGATTTAAAGTAACGGCAGCTTTCATCCCCGCATCGTGTATTGCTGCAACAGTTCGATGCAAGTGTACACAAGCCTCGTAATGCACATTCATCATATAAGCACCCGCATCCTTTACAACAGGAATATACTGATCGGGGTTTACAATCATCAGATGTACATCCAATGGTTTCTTTGCCACTTTACTGATCTGCTTAATTATCGGGAAACCGAACGAGATATTTGGAACAAATGTTCCGTCCATTACATCACAATGAAACCAATCGGCTTCACTATTGTTTACCATTTCTATATCGGCTTGCAAATTAAGAAAATCAGCTGACAATAATGACGGAGCTATTTTATGGTGCATACTATTGAATTATAAGTTATAAATTTGATGTTATCATCCTTCAAAGCAAAAATACGAAAAAGAGCACAAGTGACAAAAAGAAAAAAGGTACAAACATCAAATGTCTATACCCTTTATTTTTTTCTGAGAGATTTATCAATTCACACAAAACTCATTTAGTGATCTTGGCAAAGATTTCTCAGCATAATATGTTCGTGCAAACTGTTTCAGAAAGTCCAGCGTACTTTTGGCAGGTGCGACAACCTCCCCTTCATTATCAACACTTTTGCACAGCTTATGAGTATAGTTTTTTTTCATAGGCAATTTCCTTAAATAAGTTAGTTCTATCTATGAAACGCCATCCTTAAACCTATATTGTTTATGATCTAATATTTAACATTCTAGCTCATACGAGTTTTATAATCCTCGTAACTAAATTCCCTGTAAATCTCCAACTGACCAGACTTATTCCAAAGAGCAATAGCCGGATGAGATATACCATTAAACATAGTAGTCTTCACGATTGTATAATGAATCATATCTTCGAATATAATCTTATCACCTATAAGAAGAGGTTCATCAAAAGACCATTCACCAACAAAATCACCACTCAGGCAACTACTTCCTCCCATACGATAAGTTGGCAGTCCTTCTACCGGTTCGTGATATGCACCTCTGATATGCGGTTTGTAAGGCATTTCCAAACAATCGGGCATATGGCATGCAAAAGACACATCGAGTATTGCTGTCTTAATACCCCTGTTCTCTACAATATCTACCACTGTAGAAACCAGAACTCCTGTTTGCCAAGCAAAAGCACTTCCCGGCTCCATAATAATCTCAAGATTGGGATACTTCGATTTAAAAGATTTGAGTAAGCCGATGAGATGTTCCACGTCATAATCTTTTCGAGTCATAAGGTGTCCGCCTCCCATATTAAACCACTTCACCTGCGACAATAAATGCCCAAACTTCTGCTCAATCACTTCCAGGGTTTTCTCTAAGTCGTATGACGACGATTCGCACAATGTATGGAAATGCAGTCCTTCTACACCTTCGGGTAACTTGTCACCCAACTGATCCAAAGAGATACCGAGACGCGAACCCGGAGTAGCCGGATTATATAAATCAGTCTCTACTGTAGAATATTCAGGATTGATACGTAAACCGCAAGATACTTTATGAGAATACTTCAACGTTTCAGGATAAAACCGATCGAACTGCGATAAAGAGTTGAACGTAATATGACTGCTATAACGCATGAAAAGAGGAAAATTTTCAGGTGTATATGCCGGAGAAAAAGTATGCGCCAAGCTTCCCATTTCTTCATACGCCAATTGCGCTTCATACACAGAACTTGCTGTAGAACATGGAATGTATTCTCTTATAATAGGAAACGATTTCCACATTGCAAACGCCTTGAAAGCTAATATAATATTCACTCCTGCCCTATCTTTCACCGATTTGATAAGACTGAGATTGTTTCTAAGCAATTCTTCTTCCATCACAAAGCAAGGTGACGGTACTTTATTTATTTCTATCATTTTTATTGAGTTTTTCGTCAAAAAAATTACAAGTTGCAAAGGTCGTGATTTTATTCTCGATGTTTAAATAATTTAGTATAAAAAATTAACCTCGTTCTTTACTATGATTAATCTTCCCTATAAAACATATCAGCTTTTATTTTACTTTCTTCACATCAATAAAACTTAATACTAAACTATTTACTAATTTTACCTCCTCTTATTATATGATAATTTCAGAATGAAAAAATACAACCTCCCCGATATAAACCGCTGGACAGATACTGTCATACTGGCAAATGGCAATTTCCCTTCCAATCCTTTAGCTTTATCGATACTCAACAACTGCAAGTACCTTGTATGTTGCGACGGGGCAACCAATAATCTGGCAAACACAAGCAGATTACCCGATGCAATAGTTGGTGATTGCGATTCACTCTCGGAAGAGAACCAAATACGGTTTGCTGATATTATACATAGAATACCCGAACAAGAGACCAACGACCTTACAAAAGCCGTACGATTCTGCTTGAAACAAGGAAGAAAAGAGTTGACGATACTCGGTGCAACAGGCAAACGGGAAGATCATACCATTGCCAATATAAGCCTGCTATGCGAGTATATGAATGATGCTGACGTAGAAATGATTACCAACTATGGTGTATTTAACGGAATAGGCTCCACCTCTCTTTTCGAAAGCTATAAAGGGCAGCAAGTCTCTTTGTTCTGCATAGATCAGAGTATTGTAACATCGCACAATCTTTTGTATGCTATCGAAAAGCGGATATTTACCAACTGGTGGCAAGCCACCCTGAACGAGTCTACAAGCGATGAGTTTACGATAGAAACAAACGGACGTATGATCGTTTACAGGGCTTTTTGATTATTCCCAAGCTTTAAGCTCCTACCTCTCCGATTTCCTTCGCCTTATATGCCATCGCATAAAAGCGGATTTGCTTTATCATAGACACAAGCCCGTTGGAGCGTGTCGGCGAAAGGTTTTCTTTCAGACCAATCTTCTCTATAAAGTAAAGATCGGTATTTATAATTTCATCCGGCGTACGGTTCGACAACACCTTTATCAGTAGAGCAATAATGCCTTTTACGATTACGGCATCGCTCTCCGCTTTAAGCACTATTTTACCGTCGATGTAATCTGCCTGTAGCCATACACGGCTTTGGCAACCAACAATAAGATTGTCTTCTGTCTTATTCTTATCGTCTAATTTATCCAGTGAATTTCCCAATTCTATCAATAATGCGTAACGATCCATCCAATCGTCAAACATCGAAAATTCTTCTATAATCTCGTCTTGAACTTCGTTTATTGTAGCCATTTATTCCCTCTGTTTATTTTTCCTTATATACAACCTCCAGCACTGTTTGTCCTACGGCCTTCAATGTTTCTTTACTGATATTACGCATATCATCTTTTTGTGTATGCCATGAGTGGAAGAACCCATGATCCATATCCTGACGGTAATCGATAATATCGATACTAGGTATCTTGCGAATCTGATTTACAGGAACATGATCGTCTGTTACTCCACCCACATCTTTACCAATAAAGAACTTGCCATAACTAAGCAGTCCGGCTGTTCTCCATACTTTTTCAAGTATATCTTCTGCATATTCTTTGGATATTGCTTCTCTATAAAAGGTTGCACCTTCTGCCCCAACCATATCCAATAATATCCCGAATTTAGCTTTATAGTTTGGTACATGCGGATTATTTGCCCAGTACTGAGAGCCCAAACACCATGTTTCTCCTTTAATCAAAGATTTCTCCGCAAAAGCAGGAATGCCATAATCTTCTGCATCAAAAAAGATGATGTCTACTCCCACCTCAGGAGCTTTCGACTGAAGTACTCTTGCTACCTCCATCAATACACCGACTCCACTGGCGCCGTCATTAGCACCCAGCAACGGTTTCTTAAGATTAGCCGGATCAGGATCCTGATCTGAGTACGGACGTGTGTCCCAATGGGCAAAAAGTAGCACCCTGTTTTTCTTATCTAAGCCATAAGAGGCTATTATATTGCGGGCATTAAGCTTTGTGCCATCGTATGCCGTTACAACCATCTTCTGTTCCTGAACTTGTGCTCCGAAACGCTTCATTTCAGCTACCAGATAATCGCCGCAAGCAACGTGTTCTTTAGTGTTCGGCACACGGTATCCGAATGCAACTTGTCTGTCTACATAAGCGTATGCACTATCGGCGTTGAAGTCCGGCGATACTTTCTGATACGAATCAGCCATCGTATTCGCATTTTGAGTTGTTTTACCACAAGAGCATGCTATAAAAATCAAAGACATGCATGTAATGTATATGTTTTTAATTGCCATCTTATACTAGTTTATTTTACAGAATACAATCTACAAATATAGAGATTTGTTGTGAGGTAGAGGTTTCATTTAAGAGTTTTTTCGATTAGTACCCTCACTACACTAAAACAAGCAAGGCGTCTAACTCCAAAAAGTGACAAAAGTAACACATATCATACTGTTTATATATTGTCACCCTCTGTAAAGATATCCGGGAGGTAAGACTTCACCACTCCTCTCAATCTTTACAAATTTCGGTTTAAGCTCAACTTCCGAGTTTTCATTACTTGCTTCATCACTCTCTACTGTAGAACAATCTGCTATATCTTGTGGCTTGGAGGATATACCGTCTTTTTGCGGATGTAAATCCTTGTCTTTTTTTGAGGTGTTTCCTTTCCTTAAATTCTCACGCAGTAGATTTAGATTCTCCGCTGTTTTCGGATCACGAACAACAATTGTTAAAGCAGACGGAGTGTTCTCATCTTCTTTATTGGCTTTACTATCATGACGAGAAAGTGTAAGTTTTATCACATGGGTATCAGGAGCGTATTCTTTTTGTTTTACGATCTGCGATTTTAAGACCAGCTCATCCGGATTATTTTTATCGGGAACATATATTGTTTTTGTCTCTGTAAGGGTATAACCTTCCAGTTTCCTTTTTAGTGACTTGCGAGCCAGTATAAGTAGTTTATCATCACGACGGTCTATCGCTTTTTCTATTGCTTCTCTGAATTCGGGCTTTGTATCTTTCCATTCATAAAAAGACTTTCTGCTGATTTTTAATATGCTGCATATCTCCGAGATAGAATAAGTATCTGCTTCTATCAGTGTAACAATCTTCTCTACTAGTTTTTCTGTGTACTTTGCCATATCTATTATAATAAGTTGTTTATAATAGATAATTATTTAGGAAAGTGATAAATATGTTTTAGACGGATATCTTTTCAATTTTTCTTTTGCCTCCATATAGCATCAGCAATAGATCTGTATCTTCCCCAGAATTTATAATGAGTAAGAGAGAAAAATGAGATTAGCCGTCCGGTGTATTTATTCAAAAGAAAAAGATGTTGAATCCGATAGAAAACAATCAGAAGAATAAAAAAGACGATAAAAGAAAAGACTTTTTCGACAAAAGGATAATGTAAAAAATCGGAAGATAATTTGTTTAACAGATAAGTTGCAAGTGTAGAATAGAATATACTTATAATAACAAAGAGTCCGTGAGCACTTTCTATTGCTCTTTTAGGACAAAGAGACATACATCGCATACAACTCTCACACTTCAAGAGCCAAAAAGGACGCTTGTTTAATATTTTGATTGCTTTTACAGGACATTGTTTCACACACAGCTGGCATCCATCACAAGCAGTTGAAGCATAGAATGATTTTGCAAAGGCAAAACGCCCTGCAATATAATATCCTAAAGATATAGGGGATATCAGTATATCTTGAACAATATCCCTGTATGCTACAAAAACAGAATTTCCTTCAAATATCCTGTCACAATATTTCTTCACTTTATAAAAATTAGCTTCATGCAAAAATGCTACAGCGTTCTTATTTAATGCCGGATGAATCGACATCCAATTAGAGGGCATATCGAAAGGTATTTGTCCTTTAATCTTATACCCTTTCATTTTTAGCATTATTGTTGATACAAAAAATGCGATTCCAGTCAAACCCGGTGTTACTGTTTTTCGAATCTTTAGTCCGGCTCTTGTATTCATGAGTACAATATCGTTAGAGCCTTTTGGAAATCGGCGAATAAAGTCGAGGGTTATTGGGGGATAGTTGAATCCATGTATTGGTGAAATAATAATTACCAAAGTGTCAGGATCTATGTCAATACTGTTGTGTCTTGCTGTATCTATATTCTCTAAATTGCATATTATATTCTTTTCGGCAGCAAATTCTCGAATCCAATAGGAAATCCTTTTCGCATTCCCTGTTCCCGAAAAATAATAAATCCTTATTTTTTTATATACAAGCATTCAGTATATCAGATAAGATTATAATTCAAAGATAGTTACAAAAATAATTTTCGCTTCATTTTTCGATATAAATCAATAAAAAAATAAGGTGTCTACTTATGACAATACACTAAATGAGATTGTCTTATTTACTAATAACAGAGCTCTTAAACTCTGCAAGGGAAACGATATTTAGTCCTATCGTCTTTTCGGATTTGCAATCCGAAAGCTTTTGTATCAAAGGATTTTAAATCCTACAATAAATATTTTCGGATTGCAAATCCGAAAGAACGAAGATCCGAAAGGACGAAGTAATTATACACAAAGAAGCCGCAATCTGAATCAGATTACGGCTTATTCTATTTTGTAATATCCTACTTATGCATCAATCTTAGCATAAGTTGCATTTTCTTCGATAAACTCACGGCGTGGAGCTACATCTTCACCCATCAGCATGGAGAAAACATGATCGGCTTCAGCAGCGTTTTCGATCGTCACCTGACGCAATGTACGGTGCTCAGGATTCATGGTAGTATCCCAAAGCTGCTCGGCATTCATTTCTCCAAGACCTTTATATCGCTGTGTGTGAATAGCATTTTCGTCACCATCCGCATATTTCTCGATAAATGCACGGCGTTGGCGATCGTCCCAGCAATACTCTTCATTTTTACCCTTGCGGCAAAGATAAAGCGGAGGCGTTGCAATATAGATATACCCTTTCTCCAACAGTGCTTTCATATGGCGGAAGAAGAAAGTAAGAATCAGCGTTGCAATGTGGCTTCCGTCCACATCGGCATCGGTCATGATCACCACTTTTTGATAACGAAGCTTTTGGAGGTTCAACTCTTTAGAGTCTTCGTCCGTTCCTATCGTTACTCCTAGTGCTGTATATATATTTTTTATCTCATCACTTTCGAGAACTTTGTGAGGCATCGCTTTCTCCACATTCAGAATCTTACCCCTAAGAGGAAGAATTGCTTGGAACCCACGGTCACGACCTTGTTTTGCTGTACCACCCGCAGAGTCTCCTTCGACAAGGAAAATCTCACATATCGAAGCATCTTTACTCGAACAGTCAGCCAGTTTTCCCGGTAAACCACCACCTGTAAGCGGAGATTTACGTTGTACCAACTCACGGGCTTTACGAGCCGCAGCACGTGCCGTTGCAGCAAGGATAACTTTTTCTACAATGATTTTCGCTTCTTTCGGATGCTCTTCAAGATAAATACCCAAAGCCTCTCCCACAGCTTGATCAACAGCTCCAATAACCTCATTGTTACCAAGCTTAGTCTTTGTCTGTCCTTCAAACTGAGGCTCAGCAACTTTGATAGAAACAACAGCAGTAAGTCCTTCACGGAAGTCATCACCATTAATTTCCACCTTCACTTTCTCAAGCATCTTCGAGTCATCAGCATACTTCTTCAGCGTACGAGACAACCCACGGCGAAATCCGGTAAGATGTGTACCACCTTCTATTGTATGAATATTATTTACATACGAATATACGTTCTCATTATAAGATGTATTATATGTCATAGCCACTTCTACCGGTACTCCTTGTTTTTCGGTAACAATGTGTATTACATCTTCTATTAATGCTTCTTTAGACGCATCTATATATCGTACAAATTCTTCCAACCCTTTTTCAGAGAAGAAAGTATCTGTCTTGAATGTTCCATCTTGTTTTACCTGACGATGATCGACCAACGATAAACGAACTCCGGCATTAAGAAAAGCCAGTTCGCGAAGACGTGACGCCAATGTATCATATTTGTACTCTGTTACTACAAATATAGAATCATCGGGCTTGAAAGTTATAATTGTACCTGTATGATCTGTAGTTCCTATTTTTTCTACACCAGTCAAGGGTTTTCCACAAGAATATTCTTGTACATATACATTCCCTTGTTTGTGTACTTCGGCTTTTAGGTATGTAGACAATGCGTTGACACAAGACACCCCCACACCGTGAAGACCTCCCGAAACTTTGTAAGTTCCTTTGTCGAATTTACCTCCGGCATGCAAGACTGTAAGAACGACCTCGAGAGCCGATTTTTTCTCTTTAGCCATTATATCCACCGGGATACCACGACCATTATCTTGTACTGTTATCGAATTATCCTCGTGTATAGTGACTTTGATATCATCACAATATCCGGCCAATGCCTCGTCAATAGAGTTGTCTACAACTTCATACACAAGATGGTGTAATCCTTTTTCGCTTATATCACCGATATACATCGCGGGTCTCTTCCTTACAGCTTCAAGGCCTTCCAGCACTTGAATATTTTGTGCGGAATAAGATTCGCTTGCAATTTTTTGGTTCTCAGTCATATTTATATTTTGCTATTAAATAGGCGAATAATCGCCTGAGGTTTTGCGTTTGAAAAATCTAACAAATATACAGATTTTTATCCACATAAGCAAGAATAGAAGCCATCGTTTTGCTTGCTTATAAATAAAGAAAAGAATGAAAAAATTAACAATTTTATTTATATAAAAACATGCAAAAGCCAATAAAATTCTGATTGCTTTTGTTTTCTTTGTATTCTTCGATATGTCCAATAAATAAATTTAACCGAATACGATGAAAAAACAATTCGCATTTCTATTTTTTATTTTAAGCATCCTCTTTTCTATAACAAGTTGCTCTGATAAAGACAATGAAATAGAAGAGACACTCAGTCTATCAAAAAGTCAATTATTTTTTAAAGTTTCAAGTGAAAAACAAAGCATTACGATAAAATCAAACACCAAGTGGGAAATTGACAAGAACATTCCCTTATGGTGCACTGTGAGCCCCATGTCGGGAAAGGGAGATGTAACGATCACTGTAGAAGCCAAAGAAAATGCACAAGAGGTTAGGCTTACAACACAGTTACTTATAAAAACCAAAACAAAAATACAAAAAGTAAGTATACAACAAGAAGCTGCTCCGCCGGCACCTCTCGAAGGGTACTATTTCCCGCTACTGACTATCAATACTAAAAACGGCACACCAATTATATCGAAGGATGACTATATGGACGCAACCATAAAGATAGAATCAAGGGATAATAAAGGGGTTATAAAAGAGAAGCTAATGGAAGCTGACACCGAAATAAAAGGTCGTGGGAACAGTACGTGGGGAATGGAAAAGAAACCTTACAAACTGAAACTAAAAGAATCGGCACAAGTATTGGGCATGCCTAAAAACAAACATTGGGTGCTGCTTGCCAATTACTCGGATAAGACATTGATGCGAAACGAACTGGCGTTCGAAATCAGCCGTCGTATGGGATTTGCCTGGACTCCGCGCATGCAGTATGTGGATGTTGTGCTTAATGGAGAATATATTGGAAATTACATGCTTGGAGAACATATACGCGTAGACAAAAACAGGGTTAATATCCCCGAATTGAAAGCAACAGATACAGATATTACAGGAGGATATCTGCTCGAAATAGATGAGCGAAAAGGAGAACCTGTATGGTTTGAAACACTAGAAGCAAAAATGACATTCTGTGTAAACACGCCGGAAGACATACCCGCTGATCAAAAAGAATATATATCAAGCTATATCCAAAATATAGAAAACATCATATACGGAAAAGATGATGTAAACCCTGTAGAAGAATTACCGAAGTATTTGGATATGCAATCATTCATTGATTATTTATTACTAAACGAATTATCGAAAAACGTTGATGGCAACCTACGCCTAAGTACATTCGTCTATAAAAACAGAGGCGACGATAAGCTATATTTCGGACCGGTATGGGATTATGATATTGCTTTTGGGAATGTAAATTATGACAACTGTGATATGATATCAGAGTGGCACGCACGTACAAGAGCTCCTTGGTATCAACAATTTTTCTCTCATCCCGAATTTGAAAATATGGTAAAAGACAGATGGAACGAATTACGCGGAAATGAATTAAGTGACGCAAATATAAATACGTTTATTGATAACATGGCTGAAAAAATAAATGTATCTCAATATTATAATTTTCAGAAATGGCCAATACTTAATATGCAGGTCTGGCCTAACCCTATCGTAACTGGAAGTTATCAAGGTGAAGTCAATTATCTTAAAACATGGATAAAAAACAGATTAAGTTGGATGGATCCACAGTTAAAGTAATTAATACGGCATATTATAAACTAAAAAAGAGAAGAGGGAATCCCTTTTCTCTTTTTATTAAGTATTGGCTGGTACGTATCTACCATTTTTTCATAAACCTGTTTATGATTTTCTTCAAACTAAGGATGCATTTATATTCCTTGTATTTTTTATCTGATATAAAGCCATATTTATGCTGTATCATATAATAATCGGAATAAAAATCGAAATAAGAAGACGATATGCCACCTAATCTGAAGTTAGAAATCACGACATCCACTTCTTCGAGCTTTACACCTTTACTTACACATCTACAAATAAAGTCATAATCAGCCAAGACCTTTATAGAAAGATCAAATGCTCCGTATTTATTGTAAACTTCTTTAGATACAAAAAATGTAGAGTGAGGCAGTACACTCTCCGATATAAACGAAGCTCCACGGCGTTGTACATTAAAAATCTTATCGTCTTTCCACACGCGCTCTATACCGTATATCATAGAATTGCTCTGATCTACCACTCCGTCAGAAAACTTGTTCCACATAACTTCGAGGGTATTATCCTCATACCAATCATCAGAGTTGGTTATCCCTATCAACTTTCCGCTCGCAAGAGATATTCCTTTATTCATCGCATCATAAACACCTTTGTCGGGTTCACTTACTATGCGTACCGTAACTCCTTTCTTTTCGAAGGCAGGGATATAACTCTCTATTTTATCCAGAGTTTGGTCTTTCGATACCGCATCGATGATAATATATTCAAAGTCAGAGAAGGTTTGTCTTAACAAGGCTTCAATTGTTCCTTGTAATGTATTTTCAGAATTGTATGTTGGTGTTATTATAGATATTCTTGGCATATCTAAATTATTTTATTTAAATCTACGGGCAAAGATACATTTTTTATAAGTGCATTCATTTTTCTATATATAAAAAGAGAATTTGAAATTCTTAAAAAGTCTTTAGCTCCTATTCTTTTAACATTACAGAAAAAACAATTGTGTCACAAAGACGTTTTAAGTATACAATAAGAATATGTTTGTATACATCATGTGGATAATAAATGCTCTATTTATATTTTAAGTTTCAATAGAATTAGCAAACTTGCTAAAACATGAATAATGAAAAACAAATTATTTGTATACACCAGTATACTACTCTTCATTGCCCTGATATCTAAAGCATGCAATGAGAACCAAAATGGAACAGGTACTTGCCTCACAATATCTGCTAAAAATATCAACAACAAATCACTCATAAGTGGTGGACAATATCAGATTCTAAATGTTAATAATCAAGTTGTAGGCACATATACGCTTACATCCGGAACAATGAATATCACAAATCTAGCTATAGGGAAATATGTGATAGAAGAAATAAGTTCTCCCGATAACTATGATGCCAGCCAAAAACGAATAGAAATTATTCTAAAGTACTCTTGTATCGAAGCTACATTCTCGTATATAGATTCTAAATTGAAAGAAATACCGGAAGAGCAGACCTTGCAATTCATAAATTATCAAGGGCTTATAAACTTAGGGGAATATAATGCTGTGCGTATTGGAGAATATTACTGGATCGATAGGAATTTTACTCATACAATAAAAAAAGGTAATGGCTTCGAAAATGACATACCTATCACTCAAAATATCTTAAATAGATATCTTGAACGTGTGCGCATCGATCCCCAATATTATCAATTATCGAATATAACCAATTTTGAAAAATACTATGGAAGATATTACAGCTATCCGAGTATAGAATATATGAATAAGTACTGCTTTATGGCTGACGAGAATGGCAATAAGATTGAAGGTTGGAGATTACCTTTTCCTGCCGATTACAGGCAATTATTTGCTATGTCGCCATTCAACACATCGCATGATGCTACTCATACAAATCTTAACGAAAGAGATGTACGCTTCGCATTAAGTAGCATGAATGGAGAGAATCCGTTAGCCTTTAATATCTATCAAGGGAATAATAGCCCATATAAAGTTTATTGGTTCGAAAAATCAACAAATATATATGGTTTCAATATGATGCCCGGAGGAGCCCGTCTAAATGGAAATGGTAGATGGTGTAATGGCTTGGGGCCTAATGGCGGCTGCTATGATGATGGTCTAAGAGGTGATATCTATCATCTATTATATACTGTATATTTATCTGTACAAAACACAAATAATACTCTTGGGTATGTAGGCATACATGATTATATAACTAGCAAAGAGTATGAATCATATCACTATCTCAATGTACGTTGGTGCAGACCATTAACAGATATAGAGCTAGGATATAAATTGTATATCAATAAGGACAAAACAGACATAAAAAAATTAGGACTTAAAGACTCGCCACCGGAAGGATACACAGAATTACCTCGCGGTTATACTCGTGGATTTTATGTACAATATATATTGAACGATCCTAATACCAAATTAACGGTATCTGATATTATCAACTACGCAAAAAGTGTTCAGGACAATTATATTTACGAAAACCGTAACAATCTGAATGTGATTTTGTAAAAAAGACATATTGTATACATCATATTATCTTTTGTAAACCTAAAAGGAGAGCCTATTATAGGCTCTCCTTTTCTTATTACTGTTTATCCTTTGTATGCTTGGATTGTATAAATAACAAAAGTCCGCATACAATTAGATGTATACGGACTTTG
>NZ_DAOKYH010000028.1:0-28331 GCF_035323175.1 Dysgonomonas sp.
TCCGTCCCCTTTTACTCCGTTTAGGAGCCTTTTGTTTTTCCGTTGTCATAAAAATGGATTTTTAGTGGTTATCGCAATCAATTCCGGGACATCCAGTCCCCATTACATTAACTAAAAGCACCGACTTCGGAGAGTGCTTTTCCCCCTTTACGGGGGCAAGCGTTTTTTGCTGCATAACGAATTTCGTGCAGCAAAAAACACAGCTTGCTATGTTCTGACGAACATCCAGAATCTGCCCTGAAGGGACAGATTAAACGTTAGCGGAATAGCCTGTAAGGATAGGCCAAGATGCCGGGAATTATTTACTCCACAAAGTTAATTACCATTATAATATCGTGCATATAAGTTGGTAGTGCCAATCGATGCCAAACCGACGCCACTCGCTGCCACCACACAAAAAAGGCATAAAGAAGGCTCTTTTTTGATGTTTATTTGCTGAGAGAATGATCTACTTCTCAACTGAAGAACATCGGTATAGAAATAAATAAGTACAGAGGTACAGCATTAAATAAATAATGAACGGATTCTTTATGGAAGTAAAGATTTTCAGCCGTATAGAAGAACTGCAATTTATCCTTGTTTCCGTAATTGAGTACTGAAATATTGTAAGAATTCGATACGGATGTAGCGAACAAAGGAAATGCAGAAGCGGTGACGTACTGATTTACTGAAGTACTGACCTCGGGAAACAGGGAAGCCATTCAATATCGGAATGTGGATATAACACGATACAGCAGCAAAACTGCAATGATTTGAATCAGCATTACAATAATGATAACCGGAAGTAATGAAATCATTGATTATTAATTTTTATAACAGTTGAAACATGAAAACAAAATGTGTGGCATTCTCCACCCAAAAAGGAGGCGCAGGAAAGACAACAATGACTGTTTTGATCGCCAGTTACTTACAATACGTCAGAGGTTTTAATGTGGCGATTGTCGATTGTGACTTTCCCCAACACAGCATCACCGAGATGCGTAAGCGAGATGTCGAAATGACATTGCAAAGTGAATATTACAAACAGCTGGCATACACCCAGATTACCCGTACCCAAAAGAAAGGTTACATCATACTGGAAAGCAAACCTGAATATGCCTTAGAGGAAGCTCAAAAATTAGAACATGAGGAACTTGATTTTATTTTTTTCGACTTGCCGGGAACAGTCAATAGTCCGGGGGTATTGAAAACGCTTTCTAAGATGGACTATATTTTTTCTCCTATTGCAGCTGACAGGGTGGTATTGGAAAGCACATTGAGATTTGTGGTAAACATAAACGAAAACCTGATTACTACAGGCAGAAGCGATATTAAAGGTTTATACCTGTTCTGGAATATGGTGGACGGAAGGGAAAAATCGGAGTTATATAAAATATACGAGACAGTGATAGATGAACTGGGCTTGACTGTTCTGAAAACTTTTATCCCCGACAGCAAACGTTTCCGTAGGGAATTGCCTACATCGGGAAAAGCCATTTTCCGGTCTACTCTGTTCCCTCCCGACAAAAGCCTTATCAAAGGAAGCTCTTTGGAAGAGCTGACGGATGAAATAATAAAAATCATTCATAAAGATGAAGAATAAACTTAATACCGACGGCATCGATGAAGAATTCCTGCTCTCAACCTTTCGAGACAGGGATATCCATGCTCCCCGAAAAGAAGAGAAGAAGGTACAGCAACCTCCAGCGAATATATCGGATAATACAACCGAAGAGACTGTAAAAACCTCCATTACAGCATCCGGCCCGGTGGATACTAAAACATCTTCCCGTCGGAAAAAGGGCAACATCAACTATGGGGATATCTTCTTTAAACGCAACGAATTTAAAACCCGCCAGTGTGTTTATATCAGCCAGAAAAACCATAAAATTATTTCTGCTGTAGTCCGCATGCTGGGAGATAAGGATATAACGGTCGGCGGCTATATCGACCTGATCCTCGGAGAACACCTAGAGCAACACAAAGATGAGATTGTCGAGGCTTACAGGAAATGGAAAGAGCAGGAAGAGAGTGATCTGAGTGGACTTATGTAGGTCAAACAAATATCTATAAATAATAAAAACAAAAAATCATGAGTAACATTTTTAGTAAAAAAACGGAAAAGAATCTTACAGGGACAAAAGAGTATAAGAATCTTTACCTGAAAGAGACAAATTTAATATCCAGAAGTGGTAAGTCTGTTAATATCCGAAAGGAGTACCATCGGATCATCCAAAAGCTCATACAGGTTGCCGGAGGCAATACTGTATCAATTTCCGAGTATCTAGACAATATACTCAGGAATCACTTCGACGAGAATAAAGAAGTGATTCAAAAGTTGTATGAAGAAGCCTGTCCGAAAGATATTTTCGGACAGGATAAATAAATCTGAAGGCTATGCTGACTGCACTTATAATAGCTGTTCTGCTCTATGTCGTGTGTGTTACCAGTTATGTCCTGTGGACACACATGAAGAGGAATCAAAGAAGCGAAAGGGATAACCAGCCCCCTTCTATGCCGCCACCCGAAAATACAATTATCGGAAAAAGCCTTTTTACAATGCCCGTTTCGGATAGCCCGAAGCCAAGCACTGCCAAATCAGAGCCACTCGATGCCAAGCCCGAAGGAAACCAAAAAGAGGCTGGAAATTCGAATAATTTTGTTTCATCAAAGTCTGAGGGAAGTGTCCCCGAACAGAACGTAGAACCGGAAGATCCGGATGATAACCCGCTTTTACCGATTGATGTTCCACTCGAATATAAGAAGGAGGACAGTCAGGAGGAGGAAGAAAACGAAGAGGAATCGGAAGAAGTGGAAGGGCTTCGGGGAGCTTCCTTTGCCAGCGGACTGACCTTTGAAGATATGGGACAAGCCGTAACGGTAGTCGTACACTACCCGCAGGCAACACCCCAAGAATGTCTTCAAGCCGGAAGAACGCTCCGCAAGCTGGAAAACACCGAGTTATTCGAACAACTGGCATCGAGTGCCCCACAACGCAGGGACATTGTTTCCGAGTTGATGGATGTTCACATGAAAGATTATTTGGAAGGAATAGGCGAAGCTAAAAGCCGAAAATCAAAGGTGGTTCCCGAGGGCTTTGATATTAATGATCTTGTTCAACAAATTAAGACATGAGAGTATGAAAGAAAAAGAGTACGGATAGCTTATCCTTAAAAAGCTCCACTAAAAATCCATTTTAAAACAACTTAGTAACCGGTGTGGGAAACACCTGTTTCCTGCACCTATTAAAACAATTTATGATGACTAAAAAAAGATTCTTTTTTTCGTTAGCCATTCTTATGGCCTTTTCATCCGCATTTGCACAAGGCAACGGAATTGGTGGTATAACTGATGCTACCAATATGGTGACCTCCTATTTTGATCCCGGAACAAAATTAATCTATGCAATCGGAGCGGTTGTCGGTTTGATAGGAGGCATCAAGGTATATAACAAGTTCAGCTCCGGAGATCCCGATACATCAAAGACCGCAGCGAGTTGGTTCGGAGCCTGTATATTTCTCATTGTAGCGGCAACTATCCTTCGTTCTTTCTTCCTCTAAGATGAAATTCAATATCAATAAAGGAATTGGCAAAAGTGTGGAATTTAAGGGTTTGAAAGCTCAATTCCTGTTCATCTTCGCCGCCGGGCTGTTAGCCGTATTCATTGTTTTTGTCGTCATGTATATGGCAGGTGCAGACCAATGGGTCTGCATCGGCTTCGGAGTCATCTCCGCCTCTGTCCTGATAGGACTTACATTCCGGCTCAATGAAAAATACGGCGAACACGGCCTGATGAAGATGCTGGCAAAACGCAATCATCCCCGCTACCTGATCAACAGGAAAATTCCCCACAGACTTTTTAAAAATTCCAAAAGAAGAAAAGTGTCGAATAAAATATAAAACAGGATCACATGAGAAATATTCTGAAAGCTTCAACTATAGAGAGTAAGTTTCCGCTTCTTTCGGTAGAGCATGATTGTATTATCAGCAAGGATGCGGATATAACTGTAGCCTACAAAGTAGCTCTGCCTGAACTTTTCACCGTCACCTCTACCGAGTACGAAGCCATTCATTCATCCTGGGGAAAAGCAATCAAAGTATTGCCCGATTACAGTATTATCCTTAAGCAGGACTGGTTTACCAGAGAGAAGTATCAGCCGGATACGGATAAAGAGGACCTTACTTTCTTATCCCGCTCGTATGAACTTCATTTTAACGAACGTCCGTTTTTAAACCACACCTGCTTTCTGTTCCTGACCAAAACAACCAAGGAGCGGATGCGTATGCAATCGAATTTTTCATCCCTGTGCAGGGGGAAGATTATACCCAAGGAAGTCAATAAGAATACGGCTGTTAAGTTCCTTGAAGCGGTCGGACAGTTTGAACAGATTATGAACGATTCGGGATTCATCACCCTTACCCGCCTCACATCGGATGAGATTACCGGAACCGAAGATCAGGCAGGGCTGGTAGAAAAATATTTTTCCCTGTCACTAGAAAAGACGACCTGCTTGCAGGATATGGAATTAGGGGCTGACAGCTTGCGTATCGGAGACAAACGGGTATGCCTGCATACCCTGTCGGATGCGGAAGACCTACCCGGAAAGATCGCAACGGATATGCGTTATGAAAAACTGTCTACGGACAGAAGTGACTGTCGATTGAGTTTTGCCGCTCCCGTAGGCTTGCTACTTAGCTGTAACCATATCTACAATCAGTATTTGTTTTTAGATGACAGTGCGGAAAATCTGCGGAAGTTTGAGAAATCAGCACGCAACATGCAATCCCTTTCCCGTTATTCCCGTGGCAATCAAATCAATAAAGAGTGGATCGACCTCTATCTGAATGAGGCTCATTCTTTTGGGCTGACCTCCATACGGGCACATTTCAATGTTATCGCCTGGAGTGATGATAAGGAGGAACTAAAGCATATCAAAAATGATGTCGGCAGCCAATTGGCTCTTATGGAATGTAAGCCCCGTCACAATACTATGGATGCCGCTACCCTTTATTGGGCCGGGATGCCGGGTAATGCAGGAGATTTTCCTTCGGAAGAATCATTCTACACTTTCATCAAACCTGCCCTTTGTTTTTTTACGGAAGAAACAAATTACCAGTCGTCACCATCTCCCTTTGGAATCAAGATGTGTGACAGGGTTTCGGGTAAGCCACTCCATCTGGATATTTCCGATTTACCGATGAAGAAAGGAATCATCACCAACCGGAATAAGTTTGTATTGGGGCCTTCGGGTAGTGGTAAGTCCTTCTTTATGAATCACCTTGTCAGGCAGTATTACGAACAAGGCACGCATGTCGTTCTGGTGGATACGGGTAACAGCTACCAGGGATTATGTGAAATGATCCGCCGCAAAACCAAGGGACAGGACGGAGTCTATTTTACCTATACGGAAGATAATCCGATCTCTTTCAATCCTTTTTATACCGATGATAATCAGTTTGATGTAGAAAAGAAAGACAGTTTAAAAACACTGTTACTTACCCTTTGGAAAAGCGAGGACGATAAAATAACAAAGACCGAATCGGGAGAATTAGGTAGTGCTGTTGACGAGTATATAGGACTGATACAAACCGATAGAAATATTCGTCCAAGTTTCAATACTTTCTATGAATTTATGCGGGACACCTACAAACCGGAACTGGAAAGTAGAGAGATTAAAGTGGAAAAGAGAGATTTCAACATTGACAATATGCTGACTACGCTCCGCCAATATTACAAAGGTGGCCGTTTCGACTTTCTGCTGAACTCGGATAAGGAACTCGATTTGCTTAATAAACGGTTTATCGTATTCGAAATTGACCAGATCAAGGAGAATAAAGAACTTTTCCCGATAGTGACCATCATTATTATGGAAGCTTTCATCAACAAAATGAGGCGGTTAAAGGGTATTCGTAAACAATTGATAATTGAGGAGGCATGGAAGGCTCTTTCGTCGGCAAGCATGGCTGAATACATGAAGTATATGTATAAAACAGTTAGAAAGTATTTCGGCGAAATAATCACTGTAACACAGGAAATTACAGACCTTATTTCTTCCGAAATAGTGAAGGAGGCTATCATTAATAACTCTGATTGTAAAATCCTGTTAGACCAACGCAAATTCATGAACCGTTTTGACGTGATCCAATCGCTCTTAGGTCTTACCGATAAGGAAAAGGCTCAGATCCTCTCTATCAATATGTCGAATCATCCGGGGCGTAAATACAAAGAAGTATGGTTCGGTCTGGGTGGTGTCCAATCAGCCGTATATGCCACAGAGGTGAGTCCCTCGGAATACTATACCTATACAACGGAAGAAACCGAAAAGGTTGAAGTTCAAAAGCTAACCGAAAAGCTGGGAGGAGATATTGAGATGGCTATTAAACAAATAGCCATGAATAAAGCAAGTAATTAATTAAAAAATAAAAAACGATGTTTGAAAAATTAGATAGAAATGATTTGATGGCTGTAGTCAGCCATTTGACAGAAATATTGGATATACTAAATAAACAAGGAGAAATAGAGATGCAGTTCCCTGTATCAGGTATCAGCTTTGCAGAATGTATTGAAAGGCATCAGCAAGAGCCGAAGCCCGTCTCGTTGGACGATCTCTGCGGAAAGTGGTCGTATAAGACGGATGCCTTCAAACAACTCAAAGACATGATACCACCCTACTTTACTATCGTCAGGGAAGAAGATATTTACCTGATCTCATTTGACTATAAACCGGAACTGATCTACAGGATCACTGCCGATGACCGGGAAGAAGGGGTATTCTATTTCTTTATTGAATCCTGCTATTTCAAGTTATGCTACAATCCTGACCTGAAAGGGATTTACATCGTTCCGTACTTCAATTATCAGAAACGATCTGAAGGCTAAAGAGGGATCTTATGGAAAAGAAGAAAAGACTTCGCAAACAACCGTTTGCACAATGTCCTCTAGTCCATTTAACAGGCCGTTGGGTAAATAATTCGGGTTCTCCTCCGGTACGTATTTACAAAGGAAGCCATTCCTATCACATTGAATTTGAATATAGGGACGGGGTAAAAGTAGACACCCGTATATCAGTCGTTCAGGATAGAATGGTATTCGACATGTTCGGCCGTATAGAATTGGCTTACGATGAAGAGAATGATTTATTGCTTGTCGCATCCGAAGGAAGTTATAAGCGAGAATAATCCCTATCGGGAGAATGATAAAAACGAAATAATAAATATGAAAAATAGTATATCAAAATACATACTGCTTTTTCTTGTTATTTTCTGTTCCACTACGGGACGTGCCCAGTTCTATTCGCTGGGCACGAATATCCCGGCTCTGGGAACAGGAACAATAAATGCGGAAGTAAGCATAACGTTAGACCGTAAATGGTCGCTGCACCTACCTGTGTACTATAACCCTTTTTTGTTCAAGGATAACAAAAAGTTTCAAAATTTTACGGTGATGCCCGGAGTGCGTTACTGGCTGCTTGAATCCTATGTCAATGGATTTGTCGGAGCGAATGCTATCGGTTCTAAATATCATGTTACATGGAAAGACAGCCGCTATGAAGGGCAGGCTTACGGAATGGGGATTAGTGCAGGGTATGCCTGGCTCTTATCGCCTCGTTGGAATCTGGAGATCGAAGGGGGAATCGGGCTTGTCTGGGCGGATTATAACGAGTATGAGTGTGAAGAGTGCGGACGAAAAAAGGGGAAATACTCACGCTGGATAGCCGTACCGAATAAGCTCACCCTTTCATTAATCTATCTATTTTAAATGACTATGATTATGAGAATAGTTACATACCCTTTTTTCTATCTGTTCTTAGCAGTTATGGTGTCCATGGCATACCTGTTCTCTTCCTGTAGTACTCAACGGATGGATAAAGAGGCACGTGCCAATATCCATCTGCCTGTGCAGCCTGTGGAAGAGACAAAGGAAAAGGTGTGGGATAAAAAACTGCCTTCGGTCATCGATATGAAAGACAGGCACGGCAATGTGACCACCTATGTACAGACAGAAAAAGATAAAGATGGAAATACACAGTTAGCGGTACAACTAAAAGAAGTAACCGTAACAGCGAAAATGAAAAACGTGCCTGAACGCTTTGGTAAAGTGGATGTGGATTTTATTGTTTCGGTTCCCGAAGAGCTGATAAACAGCAAATGGCAATTGAACCTGACTCCGCACTTAATCAAAGCAGACCAAATCTCAGACTTTGAAGACCTTGTAATTTCGGGTGATGATTTTAGAAAGTTACAGCAAAAGCAGTACGCTGAGTTTGACAGATACCTTTCAAAGATTATACCTGACAGCCTGTTCGACGAATACTTTGTCAAAACAGGAGCTTTTCATAGGTATATTGCCAATTACAATAAATCTGAACTTGGAAAGGTTCGCAAGGATTCACTCGATCATGCAGGATACTCAAAGTATAAGTCTCGCCTGAACAAGCGTTACGAGTTCTTTAACCAAAAGATGTACCACAACAGGAATTGGCTCAAAAAGCAGATGGGCTTTTTGGGAATAAAAGAACGATACGAATATTTCGATCAGGATACGATTCATATAGCTTCTGTTTATAATAAGCGATATAAGCAAATTGTAAACATCCTGCCGATGTTTCATCTTTTGCGTGAATTCTCGCCGGAATATACATTGTGGAAATACCGTAAGGACAAATACACAATCGGTTTTGTGAACGACTATAAGCCTGTAACGACTTCCGATTCGGTTTTTCTTAAAAAGCGATTCCTCAAAGATCGTCAGATTACTAAAAACCAGAGCCTGATCGATAACAAACATATTGCTTTTGCCGAAATGGTGAAGTTTCCCAAAAACGAAAAAGCTAGGCTTGATACAGTGATCTACAATAAAGGGAAGTTCGAATACTATTACAAGCAGCAGGTCATGGCGGATGAGGACAGCCGCAGGATGAAGATTTATCTGGACGGTTATGCCCAGTCCATTCATAGAGACAGCCATTTGTTGCCCCATTCCGATACACTGGACTATATCGTTTCTTCTATGATACAATTCTTAGATACTACTCCCCGCTATATGCGTAAGATCATCGAGCGTAAAGCCATGTCTACACTCCGGGCGAATGTCACCTTTAAGACAGGAAAATATGAAATGGATATCGCTTTGGGTGATAACCGTTCGGAATTGGAAAAGGTACAGCATATGTTGGATAAGCTAACCGAAACAGGAGAGTTTGTGATGGACAGTATTTCACTCATTGCAGGTTGTTCACCCGAAGGCAGTTTCCGCTCGAATATGCTTTTGGCAAAAAGGCGTGCTGAATCTATCGGTAAATATCTGGAAGGTGAGTTATCTGATATTGACGGCATTAAGTCGATGCTGAAACCATATCCAAAGGGTGAAGACTGGCAGGGATTATTAAAGTTGGCAACAGATTCTTTAGAGAGTGGAAATAAACAGGTTATCCTGGATCTGATCGTATCAGATATTGATCCCGATAAAAAGGAGCTGGATATCCGTTCGAAACATCCTGCCGACTACAAATATATCCGGGAGAAACTCTATCCCCACTTGCGGGCTGTCGATTTTACATTCCATGTGCATCGTAAAGGAATGGTAAAAGATACCATCCATACAACAGAGCCTGATACAGTTTATGCCCGAAGTATAGAGTTAATGACTAAACGCAAGTATGCCGAGGCTCTTTCGATACTCCATGAGTATAACGACTATAACACCGCGATTTGTTTGATGAGCCTCGGCTACGATCAGGCGGCATATAATATCCTCTCGGGCGAACAGGAAACCTCAAACAACGAGTACCTGCTGGCTGTAGTCGCATCACGGTTAGGTAAGACCCAGGAAGCCGTTACCCGTTACCTGCACTCGGTAGAACTCGATCCGGCAAAACGCTGGCGGGGCACTCTCGATCCTGAGATCAATAAGCTTATTAAGGCGTATAACCTGAATCAGGAAGAGGATAACGATGATAATTACTAAAAGTTAGTTATGAAAAGGATAAAAAAAATACGATTGATTGTATCGCTGATCTGTAGTATGCTGATGGCATCCTGCAACCTGATCGACTTCTCGGAAGATTGCACCTACTACGGGGATGTAGAGATCAGACCTGATTGGTCAGGGTTGACTCAAGATGATACCAGATCTGCGTTAACAGACATCTATCTGTTATCTCCACAGCGTAATTATACATATAGTATTACATCCGATACATTGGTGACAGGTATTCAGGCTGTAAGCTATAAGGTGCTGGCGTGTAATGCATACGGATTGGAGAATATCAGTTTTTTCGGTATGGATTGTCCCAATACAGCCAGAGCTGAGTTAAGTACATCCGAAGAGAACGGCAGGCTTTACACGTTTCAGGCTCCGGCATTGTATGCGGCAAATACAGATATGACGGTGATCCCTTTTGAAAGGGTTGTCAGTGAGCCTGTGCTGAAATCGGCTACACGGCAAATCAATATTGATTTTATGGTGATTGATAATTCGGGTGTGGGTGTCAGCTCCATTAACGGAGAACTTTCAGGTATTGCCTACAAATATGGCTTTAAACAGTTGGATGGACTGGAGTCTGCTGCATGGCTGGCTTTTGAGACTAAAAGAAATGCAGATAAAAGCAATGTATTCTCTTCTACAATGAAGGTGTTTGGAGCAAATCCCGATAAGCAAAGTGAGGAGAGAATTGATAACCTGCTGGATATCGCCTTGGAAACGTCCGGTGGAAATACTTACAATGAAAGTATCGACCTGACAAATGTTTTCAGCGGATTTACAACACGTATTATAAATATCACGATTGAAATACGCATGGGACTGATGAGTATAGAGGTCGTTATTACCGGATGGAATGTCTCGGACGGTGGAATTATTGAACTATAAAATTGTAGTAAGATGAAAAAGATTTTAATAACATCAGTATTGCTCTTCGTTGCCTTTGCTCTGTTCTTTTCCTGTTCAGATGAAAATTTAGCGGATACGGGTACTACTACTCTGTATGATACACAGCTACAATTCAAATCGGTAACAGTGTTTAATAACAGGCCGGAATCAGGAAAGGGGACAATCACTGAATTTGTGAATGGCGATACAATCGGGCTTTACCTGCACGAATACTACAGGGGAAATCCATTTCCATATACAGCGCGTGAGCGTTACGGCTGGTATTTACCGGAACCGATATTTTTAGGCAGTAACCCTATGCGTATTATGGCATATTATCCCTACATGCATAGCAAGCATGCCTATTTATGGAATATCTATTTGGATGTAGAGCATATTAGCCAGACCGATTATATGCACGGACAGGTAGGCGGAGGATATGTAAGCCGCGAACATTCTTATGCGGATATAGTAATGTGGCATGTGCTGACTTTAGTTCAGTTTAAATTTATCAAAAACGAGTACCCACATGACTGTTCAGTACAAAAGGTTTCTATCCAAAATGCGGATGGGATAACTCATCTTAAGAGTAAGGGGATATTGAATGTGGAAAGCGGAGAAGTAAAACCATCCGATGGCTATTACGACCAAGCTGTCATCATACCCGAAGACATGAATTTCTATGAGCCATATACCAGTGAAGAAGAGTATCCACGTATTCTGGTCATGCCCATTGAGCCTGTAAAGAATGACGGAGATTTATTCTTTGAATTTGAAATTGACGGACAAATTTATACATATCCTCTAAAAGCAGGAACACACTGGCAATCGGGTATGAAGTATACCTATCAGGTGGAAATGGTTTCCGGGGCACGAACATTAAAATCTTCCGGCAAATCTATAGATATCAGTGCAGTATTAACCCAAATAAGCAGTTACGAATGAAAATGAAGCATACTTTTTCAATGATAGCAATCCTATCTCTTTACTACTCGTGTAGTGATCCCGATAGCTGGGCAGTAGAGAAACAAGAGGTCGCTCTTTCTGTTGCGCAGGTAGGATTCAGTCTTATATCGGAAGACGATAGTACATCCAAAGCATACTTTGAAGAAGGGGAGCAAATCGGCTTATATATAGATGGGGAGCAAGGGCTAAGCTACAAGGGAATGACTTACAAAAATAAGACATGGGCATTGCAGACTCCTGTACTTCTTTCAGAAAGCTATACGGATATATATGCTACTTTTCCTTATAATCCTGAAAATAATGTTGCAACTTCTTTCGAGATAGAACACACCAGCCAAACAGATTACCTGTACAGCTTCAGGCACAGTGTCAACAGTTCTGATCCGGTGCTTTTGTTGATCATGATGCACGCTTTGGCTCTGATCGAGTTCGAATTTCAGTGGACGGATGTTTCCCAAGCGACAAACCTGAATTTTATCTCCATTCAGGGGCAGAACCTTTACAGCAAGGCGAAGTTGGATCTTCTTACCGGAAAGATGGAACACCTCAAAGGTTGGAACGATGCGGCGATAATCTACGGATGGCAGTTGGATTCCGATCATCTTTATGACGGGGCAAAAGCGTCATTGATGGTTGTACCCGTCGACAGAACAGAATATGACGGGGATATCATGATCGACTTCTACACAGATAACCTGAAAGCACACTGGCCTGTACCTGCCGGAACTAAATGGGAAAGAGGGAAGAAATATACCTATAAGGTATTGATACAGGAACATCTGCTCGAAATTGTGGATGTACGGATAGAAGATTGGATAGATCAGGGAACAGACAGGATAAACCTGCCCTGGTACGAATAAACAATAATTATAAAAAACCAAAGCCATCGAATGGGTATAAGGCGCCAAAACCTGTAAAACGGCTTATTTATAAACAATTTAATTTAAAAAGATGAAACGATTATTTATATGTATAGCGGTGGTTTCCGCAAGTGTATTCGGCTTTTCAAGCTGTAATAATGAGGATGAAAGGGCGAATACCACACAGGGACAAACATCTGATCTAAAAATCGAGACAGAGATCACGACTACTGAAACAGGCTTACGATCTGCCAAAGCCGCATTAAGCAGTTTTTCCGAAGGATCAGCATTAAGCCTTTTTGTTACAAACGGAACATTAGGAAGTAACTATCCGCAAGGGCCTTACAATAATGTCAAGGCGGAATATAATTCGGGTAAATGGAATCTGACTCCTGAAGTTAAGCTCGGAGATTCCCCTGCGACCCTTTTTGCTTTTTATCCGTACAATGCATTTTATACAAATGGTACATCCAATATGAATGTAGAACATACAAGCCAAGTAGATTATATGTATGGAACAAATGCGGAAGGACAGGGAGTTATCAATAAGGACAATCCTAATGTAAGAATCCGCATGAAGCATGCTTTATCACTACTTCAGTTTAATATCCGAAGAATGAATTATCCGGGAGAAGGGAAACTAACGCGTATAGAAGTTGCGAATAAAAACAGTAAATATGATCTATCTAGTGCCGCATCGCTTAACTTATCGACTGGAGAATTAACGCCAATAGAAGGACAACATAATCCGGCTTACATTGAAAATGCAAACGGCTTGTATACCATTGTAGAGGATGATGCTATCAACCCGCAGGAAGTTCTGGTTATGCCTTTAAATAACACTTCAGACAATGGCAGTATTGTAATACGGTTCTCTATCGATGGTTCTGTTTATACCTATCATGTTCCTATTAATACCACTTGGAAGCAGGGAACAAAGTACCTCTACGATGTCATTTTCAACGGGACGGAGTTGGTTATCGATGATATTATTATTACGGACTGGATTGATAGTGCCAGACAGGGCATTGACCTACATTAAAAACAGCGGGTAAGAATCAATCTTATTTTAGCTGAGTCATTCACTTTTTAATTAATGTATTAATTTATAAAAACGACGTATATGAAACGAATACTATTTTCATTGGCTCTGATAGCTGTTATTTTTATCAGTTGCGATAAAGAAGAGAACGGATATACCGTAGAAAACATTTCCTCCGAGTTAGTTATAAACACAGGGTTAAACAAAATGTCCGGCTTATTGAGAAGCGGCCCGGTTTCTGATTTTACGGAAGGCAGCAAGTTGGGGCTGTTTATCACCAAAGGGAACTTAGGAGAAGATTACTCTTCCGATGTCTCGTATAATATCCCTTCAACAATGACAAACGGCAGATGGATACAGACCCCGGCTGTTAACCTGTATGCACATGATGCCGTAATCTATGCCTATTATCCTTATATGTCAGGGTCTCCGAACGGAAAAGTAATGTCGGTACAAAGCGGATTGACAGATTATATGTACGGAACAGGACAAAGCGCCATTAATAAAGATAACCGCAGCGTCAACCTGACCATGAACCACGCTTTAGCACTCATTCAGTTTAATTTATATAACAGACTATTCATGGGCTGGCAGACTTACGAGAGTTGCTATCAATAATGCTCCTGATAAATCCATTGTCCATAGAAGTGGAAAAATGAACATAGAGACAGGGGAAATAACCGAACTTTCCGGATCGGACAGGACGATACAAATAAACAGTACTCCCCTTATGGTCATACCGGATATTAAATCCACGGATGAGAAAGATTATATAAAATTGTTATTGATCCCTACCGGACAAACTACGGATCAAGGAGATGTTACTGTCCATTTCAGTATTGACAATAGAGAGTACACATGGAAATTCCCCGCAGGTACACAATGGAAGCAGGGAACAAAATATACCTACAATGTACAGCTCAACGGTAATGAATTAAGTATTGGCAATGTGAAAATAGCAGACTGGACAGATGGTGTAAACGGGGATATATTACTCGAATAAGAGTAACCGCATAAGAATTATAAAAACACAGGAGATGTATCTATCTCCTGTATATCATTTATTTATTAAACAAATTTAAACGGCATGAAAACAAAAATTTTTATGTTGTGGGTAAGCCTTTTGCTCTTCACAACAAATATTAGTGCTCAATGGGCGGTTTTTGATCCTTCAAATCTGGCACAGGGAATTGTAAACTCTGCCAATCAGATTGCTCAAACCTCTACAACTGCGAAAAATATGATCTCAAATTTTCAAGAAACTGTTAAAATTTACAATCAGGGAAAGGAATACTATGATAAGCTCAAGAGCGTGCATGATCTTGTCAAGGATGCCCGTAAAGTACAGCAGACCGTGCTTCTTGTAGGGGAAATATCGGATATCTATATTGAGAATTTCCAGAAAATGATGACCGATCCCAATTATTCGGTAGATGAGCTTGCTGCCATCTCTTTCGGCTATACTAAAATACTGGAAGAGGGAGCAGATAAACTAAGTGAACTTAAAAACATCGTCACTTCTTCAAATGGCCTCTCCATGAGTGATAAGGAGCGAATGGACATTATAGACCAGGTGTATAGTGAGATTAAGAAATACCGCAATCTCACCGTATACTATACCAAGAAAAATATCTCGGTTTCTTATCTCAGGGCAAGGGAAAAGAACCAGGCAGACCGTGTACTTTCCCTGTACGGGGATGCAAACGATAAATACTGGTAATTATGATGTTAGCAGTCGATTTTCAAAACATACATCAGGTACTGCGGGATTTGTACACTGAAATGATGCCTCTTTGCAGTAATATGACGGGAGTAGCTAAAGGTTTGGCCGGATTCGGTGCATTATTCTATGTCGCTTCAAGGGTCTGGCAGGCATTAGCCAGAGCCGAACCGATAGATGTATACCCGCTACTCCGTCCATTTGTCATCGGCTTTTGTATCATGTTTTTTCCGACTTTGGTGTTAGGTACCATCAATTCTGTAATAAGTCCAATCGTAACGGGTACACATAGTATTTTGGAAACACAGACTTTTGATATGAAAGCGTATCAGGCTAAGAAAGACAAGTTGGAATACGAAGCCAATATGAGAAATCCGGAAACAGCTTATCTGGTCGATGATGCTGAGTTTGACAGGCAAATCGAAGAATTAGGCTGGGGACCGAAAGACATTGCTACAATGGGAGGAATGTACGTCACACGGACTGCTTATAAGGCGGAGAAAGCAATACGTGAGTTTTTTAGGAACATTGTGGAGTTACTCTTTCATGCCGCAGCTTTGGTAATAGATGTTATAAGGACGTTTTTTTTGATTGTTCTGGCTATTCTGGGGCCTATCGCTTTTGCCATTAGTGTTTATGACGGGTTTCAATCGACACTTATCCAGTGGATCACCCGTTATATATCGGTTTACCTGTGGTTACCCGTATCGGATCTGTTCAGTTCCATACTAGCTCGAATTCAAATCAAGATGCTGGAAAAAGACATCGAAAATTTATCGGATTCGAGTTTTATCCCCGATAGTACGGATGCCGTATACATTATATTTCTCTTAATCGGGATAGTCGGATATTTTACAATACCGTCTGTTTCCAACTGGATCATCCAATCCGGAGGTATGGGGAATTTGGGTAAGAATGTTAATTCACAATCTCAGAATGCCGGAAAGATGGCAAAAGGCGGTGCAAGTGCAGTAGCAGGCGGAGGCGGAGCCGTTGCAGGAAATGTTGCAGGACGTCTTATGGGCAAATAGTCTTTATGTAAATAAGCAGAGCCGGTTATTCATCAAAAGGGAGTATCGCTACTGTCTTCGGTTACTATGGCTCGGTAGCTAGTAGCGATACTTTCTAAAATAACAGTAATTAATCGAAATATGGAATTTAAAGCATTGAAAAATATAGAAACCAGCTTCCGGCAGATACGTCTTTTTTCAATTGTATTTCTCTGCCTGTGTGCTGCCGTTACCGGATATTCGGTATGGAGTTCCTACAACTTTGCAGAAGAACAACGACAAAAGATCTATGTACTGGATGGAGGAAAATCTCTGATGCTGGCTCTTTCACAAGATTTGTCGCAAAACCGTCCGGTAGAAGCCAAAGAGCATGTACGCCGCTTCCATGAATTGTTCTTCACGCTATCTCCGGATAAGAATGCCATTGAGAGTAATATCAACCGTTCCTTGTTTCTGGTGGACAAAAGTGCTTTCAGGTATTACAAGGATCTATCGGAAAAAGGGTATTATAACCGTGTGGTATCGGGCAATATCAATCAGGGTATACAGGTCGATAGTGTCGTCTGTAATTTCGAAACTTATCCGTATAAAGCCGTAACCTATGCCCGCCAGATGATTATCAGGGAAAGCAATGTCACCGAACGCAGCCTGGTTACCCGTTGCAACCTGATCAATTCGGTCAGAAGCGATAACAATCCTCACGGTTTTACCATGGAATCCTTTGAAATTGTAGAAAACAGGGATATAAGGGTTTTAGAACGCTAATAATGAAAAAGTATGAGACAGATATTAAACGAATTAGGCTATATCATAGACTCGTATTTGAGGAAACTATGCGGGGAAATTACCCCTAAAAAGCGGATAACCGTGGTTATCATTATGATCCTGGTCTTTACTTCGGTAAACATCTACTTTACCTTCTCAACCATCTACAACTGGGGAAAAGAAAAACAGCATCAGGAACAATTGCAGATAGAACATATCCGGCAATTGAAATTTCAGAAGGACAGTATAAATCAATTATATGATTTTAGTTATGAACAGCGACAAGATAAATAACAACGAAAAGGTGGAAGAAAAAGAAGAACTGACACCCGAACAGATACGCAGACGCAAACAGCTTCTGATCTTCCCTTTGTTTTTTCTGGTATTTGCAGGGGGTATGTATCTGATCTTTGCCCCGTCAGCTTCAGATAAAGAAAAGGAAAATGAGGGACTGGGTTATAACGCAGAACTACCCATGCCCAAAGAAGAGGGTATCATATCCGACAAGAAAGGGGCTTATGAGAAAGATGAGTTTGAAAGTATGCAGCATCAGAAAAGGCGTACCCTACAGGATATGTCCTTTGCTTTTGACGGAACAGATGATTCTTCGTCCGATGGGCAAAAGACAGGAAGTTCAAACAGCGAAGCTCCGTCTTCTGCCAAAATCCAATCTTCGGTTTATGCCTACCAAAACGTTAACAGGCAGGTGAGTAGTTTTTACGAGGCTGCTCCCCAAATAGATCAGGAAGCGGAACAACGTCAACTAGAATTGGAATGGCGGTTGCAAGAACTAGAGCGAAAAGAGGAGGAACGTAAGCAAACCCAACAGATTGCGGAAGATCAACTGGCTTTGATGGAAAAATCCTACCAGATGGCAGCTAAGTATATGCCTGCAACTACTCAAGGGCAAATTGCAGAACCGATACAACCGACAGAAGAGGTTCAGGCAGCTCCGGTATCCCCAGTAAGCAATAAAAACCCAATCTCCGTGAGCCGGATACAGGAACAGGTCGTATCCTCCCTGCCTGTACAAATGAGTGATTCCGCCTTTATCGCCGAATATAGTAAGCCACGCAATACCGAATTTCATTCTATTGAAAGGAACGAACCTGATGAAAAAAGAAACGGGGTATATGCCACGATCTACAGGACAGTAACATTGACAGACGGACAGGGAGTACAACTCCGGCTAGCGGAAACAGTACAAGTCGGTGGCCGTCTGATACCCAAAGGAACAGTCGTCAGCGGAACGGCAAAAATTAGCGGGGAGCGTGTCGATATTCTTGTCGCATCTATCCTGCTGGATGGGCATATCTTGCCTGTGGAATTGGCTGCTTATGATATGGATGGGCGTAAAGGGGTATCGGTTCCGGGATCAGCCGAAATGAATGCCGCTAAAGAAATGGCTGCCAATATGGTACTGAATATGGGAACAAGTATCTCGATTACGGACAATGCAGCATCACAGATAGCCGCCGATCTGTCTAAAGGAGTGATACAAGGGGCATCACAGTACCTCTCGAAAAAAATGCGCACGGTCAAAGTAACGCTAAAGGCGGGACACCGGGTATTGCTTATCTCTGATAAATAAAAACAACCACTAAAAATCCAAGGTCACAGGCCTTTATACTAACACAGACCGATAAAACATAAGCACCGGACGAATGCTCGGGAGGTTGCCTCAAACACGGTCTGTATTAAAAACATTAAAACAATTTTAGTTATGAAACACCTGATTTTAATTTTCGCTTTTGCAGCAAGTATCCTGTCTGTTATGGCTCAGGAAAACCCTTCTTCGGGTGATTTATATAATGGGTTGACACGTCCCGTTATGTTTGACCGGATGATTCCGCCTTATGGTCTGGAGGTCACCTTCGGAAAAACAGTACATATTATTTTTCCCGATGCGATACGCTATGTCGATTTGGGGTCTTCCGACTTGATAGCCGGAAAAGCTGAGGGAGCAGAAAATGTCCTGCGGGTGAAAGCCGCTGTCCGGGATTTTAGTTCCGAAACAAATATGGCGGTTATCACCGATCAAGGTAGTTACTACACCTTTAATGTCAAATATTCGGATGAGCCACAGAAGCTAAACATAGAGATGAAAGATTTTATCCACGATGGGGAGGCGGTAAACCGTCCCAATAATGCCCAGGATATTTATTTAGAAGAGCTGGGTAAAGAATCACCCTTATTGGTAAAACTGATTATGAATTCGATCTATAAAAACGACAAACGGGAAATAAAACATATAGGCTCCAAGCGTTTCGGGGTACAATTTCTATTGAAAGGAATCTACTCACACAATGGATTGCTTTATTTTCATACGCAGGTAAAAAATTCTTCGAATGTCCCCTTTAGCGTAGATTTTGCCACATTCAAGATTGTGGATAAAAAAATAGCTAAACGTACAGCTATTCAGGAGACAATCATAACCCCAGTCAGAGTACACAATTTTGCGATGCAGATAGACGGTAGGCGTGACCAAAGGACGGTATTTGCCCTGCCTAAATTTACGATTCCTGATGACAAGGAGCTCATTATAGAACTCAACGAAAAAGAGGGTAGCCGCCACCAGTCCTTTGTCGTTGAAAATAATGATCTGGTCAGGGCAAGGGTAATTAATGAACTTGAAGTAAAATAAAGGCTCAGTTCACAGACCTTTTTATGTATTCTAATAACAACAAGCATATGTATAGACTTCTATTAATAATATCATTGGTCTTCCCATTCAGCCTGATAGTTACAAATACGGCAAAGGCTCAGCGATGCCTGCCGGGAATGAAGGGAGTAGAACTTAGAGCCGGGACTGTAGACGGGGTCAGCCAAAAGAAAGACAGGGAAGCATTCTCTTTTGGTGCTGCTATCAGTAAATATGTATCGGCAGGTAACAAATGGATATTTGGAGCTGAATATCTTCAAAAAAACTACCTATATAAAGAGACGGCTATACCTGTTTCTACATTTACTGCCGAAGGTGGCTACTATTATAATTTTTTATCGGATGCAGGTAAGACCTTCTATTCCTCTTTAGGCTTGTCGGCTTTGGGCGGGTATGAGTCTTGTAATTGGGATGACAAAGTTCTTTATGATGGCTCGACACTTACCTCTGAAGGTGCTTTTGTCTATGGTGCTGCTATAACACTTGAAATGGAAACCTATCTGTCCGACCGTGTTGTTCTGATCCTTTCTGCACGGGAACGCTTGCTGCTGAGCAGTTCTGTCGGAAAATTCCATACACAGCTGGGAGTCGGTGTAAAATTTATAATCAATTAAGCTCGCAGAACTATTTATTACTTAGCTCATAAAGATAGTTATACTTAAAGTGTACGATTAAATTTTCAATTATTTATAAAAATGAAAAATAAAATAGGAAAAATACTTATCGGATGTTATGTGCTTACAGCACTGACATTCGTGTGTGCCTGTAGTGACCGGTTGGACATTAAACAGGATTATGACTTTGATCTGGAGACGCTTCCGGTTCAGAAGACAATAGCAGTCAATGAGACTGCGGAAATTAGATGTAAGTTAGTCACAGAGGGGGATTACCTAGAGAATGTATACTTTATCAGATATTTTCAAAGTGACGGTGAGGGGATTCTAATGGATGATCAGGGAACTGTTTTTGCCCCGAATGACCTGTATCCGATGACAAAGAGAACATTCAGGCTTTACTATACCTCTCTTGGTACGAGCAGGCAGGTTGTGGACGTGTACATCGTTAATTCTTTTGGGAGGGTAATACAAAAGAGTTTCAGCTTCACCAATAATTCGACCAATACCGGTCGTAGCGACGTAAATTTAAAGTATTAACAATTTAAATTGCTGACAAATGGGCATGGCAATAAGCTTCTTTGTATATCAGGTAGTAGTATGGGCAGTTATTGTCTATAAACTAAGAAGAGCTCCGACGGATAAAGAACTATGGGATTATCCCAATAAATTATTATCCAATGTGTATAATTTCGATATTTGAAAATCTAGTCCAAAGCCATATTACTTGGTAGTTTGGCTTTGGATAATGATTCAGTTTAGGACTTACTATCGGAAGACTCGGCTAATACTCACGGCCGATAGTCAGCAACTTAATTTATTTCGCACTAAAATGTTTTTCCAAGGCTGTCGGTATACATAATAAAACTCCAGTATTTCACCCGGACTTTTCTTGTTTGTTTTATGTATGAGACAATATTGGAAAGATTAACCTTTGATTTTCAAATATTTTTGATTCACTACTCAATACAAATAAGGTAGAGTTTTCCTCTTTTGACAATTCAATGTTATACTTCTTATTATCTATAGGCATAAAATACATAACTACATTTTGTGTTTTTTCTGTATGCATTGCATGAATTACCTCCTCTATTTCAACGTTTTGGGTAGATAAGATATCATATAAGATAAGATCATTATCTTTATATTCAGCTATAACGATTGTATCGAGAACTTCAACGTAGTAAAGGTTCTCTTTAAAGCTGAATTTGTCAAAATAGTTACAGTAAAACATGACTAATCCTGCATTGTCAACCATTGAAATGTTGAATAGAGGAATTGCATTTTTTGCTTTTGTATAAAGCAGCCGGTGGTCAGACTGATTATTTACGTCCAGCTTTCTAATAATGTATTTGTTTCTTACAAAATCTATCTTTCGGGTAGCGACATATTCGTTAGCAGTATTAAACCCAAACAGAGTGTAATAATCTAGAACACTATTATTCGCAAACAAATAGATCATATCGGATTTGTCTTTCCATTCATCTAATACTTTCTCCATGAGAAATTTATTCAGCCCTAACTTTCTATACTCTTGGTCTGTGGAAACCGTACCTAATTGTATAAACCGTTTCTTTTTTCCCAGAACAATAAAATCAATCACACTGACGGTAATATGAGAAACCATCTTATTACCGTCTAATAAAGAATACAGCAGGCAACTGTCTTGCCAATAGCCACTGATGTACCACTTTTCAAAATCGAAACCCCAAACCTTTTGCGTTAATGTATGCAAACAGTTTCTTAGTTTTCCATCGTTTTTATAATCAGTGATGTAATTGTATTGCTTGTTCCTTATTACTACTTTTTCCATAGTCTTATGCCTCCTTTCGTTAATTTTACTTTTCTGCCACTACAAACATTTCATTATTAGAAGTGAAGTTCTTATGACTTGAGATAGGCCTTCGTCTTTCGGTTCTACTCTTGAATTTTATTTTACAATAAAAGAGCTTGCATCCGACAGATATTTCATTTCTTCACTCATCCGGCTCAGTGCTTCGGAAAATGCTTTGTCATCCAATCCGGGGTTGAAGCGAGAGCCGCATTGTTTTTTAAGTTCACTGCTTGCTGTTTGTTGCCGTGAGGCCTCAGAATACAATTTGGCCAAATCCTGGTAAATATTGTCAGGATTGCTAATTATACTTTGCCAGCTGCTTTCCAATTCTTTCATATAGTTATTAGCTGCATTGCAGTCGCATTCTAACGACTGCGCAGGAAAAGTATAAGCAGGTTGCTCACTCAATCGTTTCGTGTTTGTTGGAAAAATGATACCTTCGGGCAGTTCACCCGCAAACTCTTTTTTATAATCCTGCTCTCTGTATAATTTGCGAATTACATTTTGCTTGTGAGCATAACTCACACTTATTTGGTCTTTGGCATTTTCATCCAACCCAAACATCCAGGGAGTATGTGCTTTTTCGAGGAATAGCGTATTGAGTACTTGAACCGGCAGTTTTACGATACCGCTGCTTGCTTGGTATTCAACACTATTCTCATCGTAAATATTATCAACACTCTTGTCCTGTACGTTTTCCATCACATAAAAGTTAGCATGTAGCATGTAGTTCGAAAGGGTGGGATTCATTATCGTAACAGATTTATTGCTATTGACCTTGGTTACAAAATTAACAGAATTACCCTTATATGTCAAGGTGTGTTTACCTTGAGTGATGCCAATAGGCAGAGAACTTTTAGCCGGAATAGTATATTCTTTGTCGTCTATTTTGATAATAATATCTGCTTCCAGTGGGTTATCTGCCAAATATTCCCATACTGGCTTCGAATTACTACAGGCTGAGATAAATATAACTGAGAAAATAAGTAGGATTCGGTGTAGCTTGCTTGCACTCATTCTTTTTAACGTTAAATCAATTTAGTTTTATGAATATCAAATCAGTCTTTCTTTATGCAATCTTTCTAGGTAATGATTATGATCGCAATTTATGATACACTTGGAAGTAGATCATTTATACTGGATGATATTTAGTTGAATTTCAAATACAAAAGTAGAGTGTAGAAAAATAAATAAAGAGGAATTACTAAATAAAAATACGCTTATTATACTGAATTTACAATAATTATTTCCCCAAAATACTGATTTAAGAGTATCCTGGAAGAACTTTTCTCGACTTAGGAGTTTTCCTACTCTTGCTGAAACCTTAAAAGGGATTTTCATAATGCTTTTAGTCATTAAGTTTTACATCTAATTTTTTTGCAATCTGAACAAAAGTTTTGATTGGAGGCTGTACTTCGTTGGTACATGATCTTGAAATAATAGCTTCATTTTTTTTCTAATTGTTCAGCTAACCATTTGCTACTTAAATTCTTCGATACAAGTATTATATTTAGTCTATTTATTGTTTTTTCACTCATAAAAGTTGCATTTTATACAAATGTGTTGATTTTATTAATATATTCCTATAAGAGAGCATTTAAATAAAACTTTGTAAATACCAACGATAAGAAGTTTTTCTATGTCTTGCTGTATGGAAAAAGAGAAATATAAGGTCTATGTTACTATTTGGAACTCATTCTTTTATTTCATTTTGATAAAACCTTATGATTTGCGTTATTCAATAAGGAAAAGGAGGGTAACAAGTAAATCAATCTGGAAGTTAGGAAAAACTTATGTTACTATCGTGATCTTGTTACTTTATCTTGAATTAGACCTATATAAGAATTTAATCTGAGAAGATATTTAAGGTTTTTAGGATATATTCAAGTGCCTTTCCAAAGAGTAAATCATTAAATCATTTTACCATGAAAGAAAATTATTTTATTGGAATTGACGTAAGCAAAAAGAACTTGGATTGCTGTCTATTATGTAACGGAATTGTAATTAGACAAGATGTTATCTCAAACCACCCAAAGAGTATAGAAAGCTATATTTCAATCATTTGTATTGAAGAAAGCACTGATATTGAGCAAATAGTTGTATGTGCCGAATATACCGGATTGTATATCTATCCTTTAGTAGTAGCCTGCCAAACTAACAGTTATAAACTTTGGTTAGAAGATCCAACACAGATAAAATATAGTTCCGGATTACAACGAGAAAAAAACGATTTAATAGATGCTAAACGTATTGCTTTATATGCTTTTCGATACATTGATAGGATAAAATTATATAAGAAACCCTCAGCCAGTATTGAATCAATCAAATTATTATCTGCGGAATTAAATATGCTATGCGTTGATAGGGCTAAATATCAGGCTCAGTTATCTGATCAAAAAGAGTATATGCCAGATTATATCTATAAATTGAAGTCTAAAAGACTGAATTTACTTATCAAAGAGTTAGATAAAGCGATAAACAACATAGAAATTGAGATTGAAAATATCATAAAGAATGATGTTTTGCTATCCCGACAAATGGAATTATTATTAAGTATTGAAGGAATCGGGAGTAAAACTTCTGTAAAAATGATACTGGAAACCCAAGCCTTTACAAAATTTACCGATAGTCGAAAATTTTGTTGTCATGCAGGAGTTGCTCCATTCAGTTACTTATCCGGCAGTAGCCAACATTCAAGGAATCGAGTTTCTCAAAGAGCAAATAAAAGTATTAAAACATTGCTTCATCTGGCAGCATTGTCAGCACTCCAGAATAAAGATAGTGAACTACGAACTTATTATGACAGGAAGATAGCTGAAGGAAAGAATAAAATGTCTGTATTGAACGCAATAAGAGGCAAACTTATTACCCGCATGTTTGCTGTTATTAGAAACGATCAGTCTTATGACTTTAATTATGCTAACCAATTTGCATAATTAAATCATTGTTCGTGGTTTTGCGAACTATATTGATGAAAGAATGGCAAAACAAGAATTGACAACAGAACAGGAACTGCTTGCCCGCTTTGCCAAAGCGCTGGGACACCCTATACGCATTGCTATATTGCAAATGCTGGCACAACAGATTCGCTGCTATCATGGAGATATGTCGGAAATCTTTCCGGTGGCAAAAAGTATTTGCGAACAGCGGATCAAGGAGTATTGGGAGATGGAGTGAAATTTTGAAGATATTTATTTCTGTTGCCTCTCTAAATATATATACCCCCACTTTCTCATTTCTTTTATAATGGGATAAATAGTCTCTCCATATTCGGTTAAATAATATTCTACACGAGGGGGAATTTCATTAAAAGATTCCCTTCGTATTATACCGTCCCTAACCAATTCATTAAGTTGAGTTGAAAGCATCCTTTCGCTAATAGTCGGTAACGAACGCCTTATTTCGCTAAATCTGTTTATATTTCGTTGGATTAGTACTATTATAGTTGTCTTGCATTTTCCCTTTATAACTTTTAAGAAAACATCCGAAGGGCAAATATATTCAGGTTCTACCATTTTTTTTAATTATTTTTCTTCTGTAAATCAGTGATACGGAACTTTTGTTCCGTAACGGAATGTCTTGTAAGTTATTGTTTTATAAATAATAACGCTGTAAATTTACACAAAAAAGATGAAAATGGACTACAAAGCATTATTAGTAACAGAAAATAACGGTGCATACGACAAGAAAATCGTCACGTTAAACACGAATGATTTACCCAAAAACGATTTGCTGGTAAAAGTAAAATATTCATCAATAAATTACAAGGATGCCCTCTCATCAAGCGGAAACAAAGGAGTAACAAAACACTATCCGCACGTTCCGGGAATAGATGCAGTTGGTACTGTTATAGAATCCGCATCAGATAAGTTTGCCTTAGGAAGTGATGTATTGATAACAGGATACGATTTGGGTATGAATACATGGGGAGGATTCGGAGAATATATTTCTATTCCTCAATCTTGGGCTATATTATTGCCGAAGGAGTTATCAGCTAAAGAGTCCATGTCTTTCGGCACAGCAGGTTTAACGGCAGCCCTGTCAGTAAACTACCTTACAGAGAATGGAATATTGCCCGATAATGGAAAAATTGTGGTAAGTGGTGCAACAGGTGGAGTTGGTAGTATTGCCGTATCTATACTTGCAAAATTAGGATATGATGTAACTGCTATTTCAGGTAAAGATGAGCATTTATTTCTCACACAAACATTAGGAGCAAAAGAAGTCATCAGCAGAAATGAATTTATAGAAAGCTATAATAAAAAAACATTAGCAAAGCCTTTATTTGCAGGTTCGATAGATACAGTCGGAGGAGAAATATTATCGGGAATGCTTAAAGCAAGCCAATACGAAGGGGTAGTTACCTGTTGTGGAATGGTCGCTTCTGCCGAGCTTAATACAAGTATTTTTCCTTTTATATTGCGTGGAGTGCGTTTAATTGGCGTAGATTCAGTGGAAATATCTATCTCAAAAAAAGAAGAGATATGGAAAAAACTTGCGAAAGAATGGAAGCCGTCTAACCTTGAAAAAATAGTAAAAGAAATATCCCTTCATGATTTGCCTGAAACACTTGATAATGTTCTGGATGGCAAGGCTAAAGGTCGTTTTATACTAAAACACGAGGATTGAGTATGAAATAAGCTCACTGAGTTAGTCACTGGTCGTCGGGGAACGCCCCGACTGGATTTCTTTGTGGCACTGGCAATTATGATCGAGGGCTTATCTGGTCTTGACGGTCATAATAAAAGTAGAGGCAAAATGAAAAAAATTAAGACTTGGTATCCGAGTAGGTAAAGCCTACGCACTGCACTATAACCTACATGGGTTATCGAATAATAGGTATTGAATATAAAGCAATTAGATTCATTTTGTATAACAAATATAATTTTCACCTGAACTGGTACGTTTTGTTATTGAATAGGGTTACAACGATATTCTTTTATTTCCCATTTATTCATACGTGTAAAGGTAGCCTATTTATTAAAAAAATAGTTGAATTTTATTTGGAAATCTCATAAGAATAGTAATCAGGCAGATTATCTGCCCATCTTATGTTATCGATAAACTTTTTGTTATATATCCTATCCTTATGAATATTCCATTCTCACAACATTCGATTTTTCCCTATTAGAACCGCATTATGCGGATGGCTGTATATTTGATATACAATTGATAGTCCTTAATATCCTTACTGTTTTTCCTTGTCAGGTTATTAGATATGATGGGTATGGATATGTTATGATCACTTCCGATAATTGTTTCTACGTTTTGTTTTATTTCCTGTTTCATAATCTGTATCTATTTTATTCAATTGCATATTGACCTAAAAATCCTCCGCATGGAACAACTAAAATATCCCGATCTATCAGGAAGATGTCTGCCTTTTTGAAATACAGGTTCTCATGTCCTACAGCATTAGGCACATATCCAAAATTTTCATGGGGTTTGAATGGACGTTCTGCCTGGAATATATGCCCTCCTTACCAAAATTCATTGGTTTTCAGCTTTTTGATGACAACCGTTTTTAGTTTATTCTCCAACTTCCATTTCCTGATATAGTAATTACCCAATCATATTCTTTGCTCTAGTAAACAAGAATATTGTATTTGTATAACAGTATATCAGGTATTTTATAATCTTGGCTTCTGTAGCTGATGGATATAATTACCTATCGGTCTGTTTCAAAGCCTATCTGATAATGTTTGCTCTCTGTCCTGTTTAGGATATACACTTTGCTTTTATAGGTGATTGCTATTTTATTTGCTATCATACTGTTGACTATATATTAAGTAAATCTTATGCTGCTAATCTTTGCTCAATAAGTGGAATGTTGTTTTCTACAAGTGCTATTATCTGTTTGTGGTACTTTGTATTCTTATTGCATACCCCTCTCGATTGGATAACTTTTAATTGAGATATGGATATTTCTATGGTTTCAATCCTCTGTCCATCTATACAAGCCGAAAGGATAAGTGAATCGGCTTTTGAGTGATAAGAGCCTACGCAATG